>NZ_JBMNDS010000191.1:0-1003 GCF_052543295.1 Streptomyces sp. SAS_270 | reverse complement strand
GTGCGCTACGCCGACGACACCCTGCTCGGGTTCGCCGGACCAAAGGCAGAGTCCGAGGAAATCAAGAAGCGTTTGGCTCAATTCCTGCGAGACGAACTCAAGTTGGAACTGTCGCCGGAGAAGACGCTCATCACACACGCCCGTACAGGGGCGGCGAGGTTCCTCGGCTACGACATCACCGTGCACCACAACGACCGCAAGATCTCCGGCAGGCGTCGGTCTGTCAATGGGACGATCGGTCTGCGTGTCCCCCGTTCGGTGGTAGTTGCCAAGCAGGCCCGGTACATGCGGCGCGGCAAACCCGCGCGTCGGCCCGAAGTGTTGAACCAGGACGACCACGTCATCATCAGCACCTACGGGTCGGAGTACCGCGGCATCGTCCAGTACTACCTGCTGGCCGGCGACGTCTTTCGACTCGCCCGGCTGCAATGGGTCATGGAGACCTCGATGCTGATGACGCTTGCCAACAAGCACCGCTCGTCGGTGTCGAAGGTGGCCCGCAAGTACGCGGCCACCATCGAGACGCCGCACGGGCCGCGCAAGTGCTTCGAGGCCCGCGTCGAACAGCCAGGCAGGAAGCCTCTGGTCGGACGGTTCGGCGGGATTCCGCTGAGACAGAACAAGAAGGTGGTCATCACCGACCGCCAGCTGGCCCCGGTCAACATCAAACGCAAGGAGCTGGTTACCCGGCTCCTCGCGGGACGATGCGAGGCATGTGGGCACGTCGACGAGGTGGAAGTCCACCACGTCGCCAAGCTCGCAGACCTCGGAAGGTCCGGCGACCGGCCGCCGTGGGCAGATCTCATGGCCGCGAGGCACCGCAAAACCCTTGTGGTCTGCGGAAACTGCCACGCGGACATCCACGGGAGAAGATCCGTCGCAGCACTCACGGAGTAGTCACTGGAGAGCGACGTGCGGGGAAAGCTCGCATGCGTCGTTCGGGCTGGGGGCCGTGGGAAAAGGGCCTGCTCAGCAGGCACCTCGCCGACGGCCCACCAGTACC
>NZ_JBMNDS010000190.1:0-1009 GCF_052543295.1 Streptomyces sp. SAS_270 | reverse complement strand
GGGGCCTGCCCCGGCCGGGCCCCCCCCCAGGCCGTGTGTCCCTGTAGGGCTCTGTCGATCTCTGCGCGGAAAAATCCGGAATCATGTGATCCAAGGCATGAGTCCGTATCAACTTCCGCGCAGGGGTCGCATCATGACCGGTTCGCGGCGACTCTTGACGGTATGGCCACGCCACCCTTACCGCCCCAGCCCCCGCGGCCGCCGGGAGGAACCCCGCCTCCCGGGGGTTACGGACCACCCCCCGGTGGCTACGGACCACCGCCCGGGGGTTACGGCCCACCCCCCGGTGGCTATGGCCCGCCGGGACAGGGTGGGGGCTGGCAGCCGCCTCAGCCTCCCGGCTCGCCCGGTGGCCCAGGGGGGCCTCGTCCCGGAGGGCGCCGCCGCCTTTTCATCCTGCTCGCTGTGATCGTGGCCGTCGGTGTCGTGGCTGCCGTCGTGCTGGTGGCCGTCCGGGGCAACGGCTCGCCGAGCGACAAGAAGTCGCCCTCCGCGAGCAGCGGGAGTACGAAGGGCTCTCCCTCTCCGTCTCTGAGCATCCCCTCCGGGCTCCCCAGCATCACGCCTTCGCTGCCCTCACAGGTGCCCAGCGACCTGGGCTCACTGTTCCCGTCGCCGGCCGGCGACCAAGTGCCGTACTACTCGCTGCAGTCGGGCGACTGCTTCGACACCGACGACAAGCGTCCAGGGCAGGCCACCAAACGCTCGTGCGGCAAGCCCCACGACGCCGAAGTCGTCAAGGTGGCCGAGATCGAGGGCAGTTACACGACCGACGCCGCTCTCAAGAAGGCCGCGTCGGCACTGTGCAAGAAGCCTCTGGAACGCAAGGCGGCCAAGCAGCCTTCGGGCACCGTGCGCGGCACGCTGGTGCAGTACCCGGACTCCACCGGCTACAAGATCGGCATCGACAACGTCGCCTGCAGTCTCTCCGGGGACGTCGGCGCCGGCGACCACAAGCTCACCAAGCCCCTGACCTGAGCACCACGCGCGCGTGGTCGTCGTCGGACGG
>NZ_JBMNDS010000189.1:0-1020 GCF_052543295.1 Streptomyces sp. SAS_270 | reverse complement strand
GATCTCTTGCGGGAGGGCAGGTCGGCGTGCTTGGTGTGGAGCATCGCCAGGGACTTGATCAGCACCTCGCGGGTCTCGGCGGGGTTGATGACGTCATCGACCAGACCGCGCTCGGCCGCGTAGTAGGGGTGCATCAGCTCGGCCTTGTACTCCTTGACCATGCGCACACGCATCGCCTCGGAGTCCTCGGCGTCGGCGATCTGCCGCCGGAAGATGACGTTGGCGGCACCCTCGGCGCCCATCACGGCGATCTCGTTCGTCGGCCACGCGTAGGTGAGGTCCGCGCCGATGGACTGGCTGTCCATCACGATGTAGGCGCCTCCGTACGCCTTGCGCAGGATCAGCGAGATCCGCGGCACGGTCGCGTTGCAGTACGCGTACAGCAGCTTGGCACCGTGCCGGATGATTCCGCCGTGCTCCTGGTCCACCCCCGGAAGGAAGCCGGGGACATCCAGCAGCGTGACGATCGGGATATTGAAAGCGTCACACATCTGGACAAAGCGCGCAGCTTTTTCCGACGCCTCGATGTCCAGGACACCGGCCAGCGACTGCGGCTGGTTGGCGACGATGCCGACCACCTGGCCGTCGAGGCGGGCCAGGGCGCAGATGATGTTGCGGGCCCAGCGCTCGTGGACCTCCAGGTAGTCGCCGTCGTCGACGAGCTCCTCGATGACCTTGGTCATGTCGTAGGGGCGGTTGCCGTCCGCGGGAACGAGGTCCAGGAGGACGTCGCTACGGCGGTCGACGGGGTCCTCGCTCGTCGCGCGGGGCGGGTTCTCGCGGTTGTTCTGCGGGAGCATCGCGAGGAGGTAGCGCACCTCGGCGATGCAGGTTTCCTCGTCGTCGTAGGCGAAGTGCGCGACGCCGGAGGTCTCGGCGTGCACATCGGCGCCGCCCAGGCCGTTCTGGGAGATCTCCTCACCGGTGACGGCCTTGACGACGTCCGGGCCGGTGATGAACATCTGCGAGGTCTCGCGGACCATGAACACGAAGTCCGTCAGCGCGGGGCTGTAGGCCGCG
>NZ_JBMNDS010000188.1:0-1034 GCF_052543295.1 Streptomyces sp. SAS_270 | reverse complement strand
CACATACTTCAGCCGCCGATACCCAGGGTCCTGGGTGTCTATGCTGGGCATGTTGTGGAGTTGCTTGCGTAACTCTCGCACCTTGGCGCGGTCTCCGCGTTTTCGGGCGCTCCCCATTGCCGCCCACACCCGGTGAAAGGCGCGGCTCGGCTTCCTGACTCTTCCCCGAGTGTATTCAGGGATCAGAACCTTCTCGACGTACTCATCCATCTTGTGCAGGTAAATATTGGAGAGGATGGGTGAAACAACCCCGCCCTGCGGGCTCCCGCTGTGCGTGGCGTTCCAGATCCAGTCCTCCATGTATCCGGCCTTGAGCATGTTCCGCACCAGCCGAAGGAACCGGTTGTCGTGGATTTTCTCACCCAGGATTCGGAGCATGACCGAATGGTCAAGCCGGTCGAAGCACCGGGAAATATCGCCCTCGATGTACCAGATCGATCCCGTCCAGGTGTGAGCCACCTCGCGCAGTGCGGTGTGGCAACCCCGGCGGGGGCGGAAACCGTGTGAGGAGTCAGAGAACGTCGGCTCGTAATACGCCTCAAGAATTAGGCGGATCACCTCGCCGACGAGCTTGTCACTCCACGGAGGCAGGCCGAGCGGCCGCAGCTGTGAGCTGCCCCGCCCCTTCGGGATGTAGACCCTCCTGGCTGGGCTCCACCGATACCGCTCGCGGCGCAGCGCGTCGATGACGTGCTCAATCTTGCCCAGCGACATGCCGTCCACGGTCTCCCCGGTGACCCCGGGCGTCATCGCTCCCTTGTTGGAGTAAAGACGCCCGTAAGCCAGCAGATACAACTGCGGATTGAAGAGTTGTCGATACAGTTCGTCGCACGGCAGGCCACGCCTGCCGCGTTCACGGAGGACACCCAGCACCGTTTCGGCGCTCTGCATTTCGCATACCTCCCGATTCTGTGGTGCCCAATCACCTGGCCCCCTTCGCCCGATGCGAACGGCTTTCCCGTTCTCCTTGGCCGGTCGTGACTCCGGCGACTACTACGGGGCCTCCGTCGCCGTAGGAAGATCTCCTCCCGTAG
>NZ_JBMNDS010000187.1:0-1228 GCF_052543295.1 Streptomyces sp. SAS_270 | reverse complement strand
AGAAGTCATCTCAATTGGTGACTGGTGGCGTGGATAGTGGCTGGCAGACGTGCTGTGGTGGCGGTTGAATGCGTCGGTGAGTGACTACTGGACACCCGCCCATCACGCGGTTGAGCACGAGGATGCGGAGACTCTGGCCCGATTGCTGGGCGACGGTGCCGATCCCGATGAGGTCTTCAGCAACATGACGCTGCTGACGCACGCGATCGACGTCGAGGGCGACGGCTCCCTGCAGAGCGGGCAGGCGTTGACTGTGCATATCACCGCTGTGCTGCTTGCCTTCGGGGCTGACCCGCAGCTTGCTGATCCCGACGGTCGCACTCCCATGGATATGGCCAATCACTACGGCCACGACCTGGCGGTGAAGCTTCTGCAAGCCCACATCAGCGGGCGAGCCGCCGGTAGCAGATGAGGGTGCAGGCGATGCTTGTGAAGGCGAGGAAGTGCTCGGCCTTGCGCTCGTAGCGACGGTGGAGGCGACGGCAGCCGGCCAGCCAGGACATGGTGCGTTCGATGGTCCAACGGTGGCGTCCCAGACGCTGTGAGGTCTCAACTCCCCTGCGAGCGATGCGGTGTTGGATACCTCGACTGCTTAACCATCGCCGCAGGTGGGCGTAGTCGTAGCCCTTGTCGGCGTGGAGCTTGCCGGGCTTGCGACGCCGGGGGCCGCGGCGGGACCGGATGGGTGGGATGCCCTTCACGAGGGGGACCAGGGCCTGACTGTCGTGCAGATTCGCTCCGGAGATTCCGGCGGACAGGGGCAGACCGGTCCGCTCGGTAATCAAGTGGATCTTCGAGCCGTACTTGCCCCGGTCTACAGGATTCGGACCTGTCAGCTCCCCCTTTTCAGGGCCCGCATGTTCACCGAGTCGATCGCGCAGCGGGACCAGTCCAGCTCGCCGCGGGCGCCGAGTTCGTCGAGGACGACGCGGTGGAGCTTGGCCCACACCCTGGCCTTCGTCCACTCGGCGAAGCGCCGGTGAGCGGTCGCCCCCGACGGGCCGAACGACGCGGACGGCAACTGCTGCCATGTACAGCCCGACGTGGCCACGAACACGATCGCAGCCAGCACCTCCCGGTCACCGTGGCGACGCCGGCCACCGCCCTGAGGTCGCGACGGCGCCTCCGGGACCACCCGCTGGAACAGTTCCCACAACTCATCCGGCACCAGCCGCTCAACGATCGAGACCACGACCGGCAGCCTACAGAACCAAATGAGATGACGTCT
>NZ_JBMNDS010000186.1:0-1229 GCF_052543295.1 Streptomyces sp. SAS_270 | reverse complement strand
GGCAGCGCGTCCGTGCGCTGCCCGAGCCCTGCTCTCACATCGAGGTGCCTGCTCTGTCGATCAGAGCTGGTCGCCGACGAAGACCGTGAGGTCGACGAGGCGGTTGGAGTAGCCCCACTCGTTGTCGTACCAGCCGAGGATCTTCACCGAGTTGCCCTCCTGGACCATGGTCAGGGAGGAGTCGAAGGTGCAGGAGGCCGGGTCGCTGACGATGTCCGAGGAGACGATCGGGTCCTCGGTGTACGACAGGTAGCCCTTGAGGTCGCCGTCCTCGGAGGCCTTCTTGAACGCGGCGTTGACCTCGTCCTTGGTGGTCTCGCGGGCCAGCGTCACGACCAGGTCGGTGGCCGAGCCGGTCGGGACCGGGACGCGCATCGCGATGCCGTCGAGCTTGCCCTTGAGCTGCGGGAGGACCAGGGCGGTGGCCTTGGCGGCACCCGTCGTGGTCGGGATGATGTTCTCGGCGGCGGCGCGGGCGCGGCGCAGGTCCGAGTGCGGGAAGTCCAGGATGCGCTGGTCGTTGGTGTACGCGTGGACCGTCGTCATCAGGCCCTTGACGATGCCGAAGTTCTCGTCGAGAACCTTGGCCATCGGCGCCACACAGTTGGTGGTGCAGGACGCGTTGGAGATGACGTGGTGGTTGGCCGCGTCGTACTTGTCCTGGTTGACGCCCATCACGATGGTGATGTCCTCGTCCTTGGCCGGAGCCGAGATGAGGACCTTCTTGGCGCCGCCCGCGATGTGCTTCTCGGCGTCGGCCTTCTTGGTGAAGATGCCGGTCGACTCGATGACGATGTCGACGCCGAGGTCGCCCCACGGGATGTCGGCGGGGTTGCGCTCGGAGAGCACCTTGATGGTGTGGCCGTCGACGGTGATCGTGTCGGCGGTGTGCGACACCTCGGCCTTGAGACGGCCCAGGATGGTGTCGTACTTGAGCAGGTGAGCGGTGGTCGCGGTGTCACCCAGGTCGTTGACAGCCACGATCTCGATGTCAGCACCCTGCTCCAGCAGCGCGCGGAAGTAGTTACGACCGATGCGGCCAAAGCCGTTGATGCCTACGCGGATCGTCACGAAACCGATCTCCTCGTTGGTACGCCGGGTTCGACTCCGGCGAGCTGTATGGGATGTCCCCGACCGCCTACGACCCTACCTCCCTGAGGCTCCCGAGGTGACATCGAGATGCCCCATACACGGCAGGGGGTTCCGTACCCACCAGTAGGGTACGGAAC
>NZ_JBMNDS010000185.1:0-1240 GCF_052543295.1 Streptomyces sp. SAS_270 | reverse complement strand
GACTCTGTTGGTTAAAGGCGCTCTCCGCGTGACGTTGGGCTTCACCGCTTGGTTGTAGGCGGTGAAGGCCAACGTTGTGTTCGGGGAGGGCGTCGGTGTCGTTGCGTGTTCTGGGGCTGGGTGAGATTCCGGCGGAGACCGCGCGGGTCGCACGGGTGGTGTGTCCTCGTGGTGCTTTCGCGATGCGGCTGCGGGAGGAGTTCGCCGAGGTCTTCTCGGGGGAAGCCTTCGCCGATCTATATCCCGAGCGGGGACGTCCCGCTGTCGCGCCGGGCGTGTTAGCCCTGGTCACGGTGTTGCAGTTCGCCGAGGGGCTGTCCGACCGGCAAGCGGCTGACGCCGTACGCACAAGGATCGACTGGAAGTACGCGATCGGCCTGGACCTGACGGACACCGGGTTCGACTACTCGGTACTCAGCGAGTTCCGGACCCGGCTGCTCGAAGGTGAGAAGGCCGGCGAGGTCTTTGATCTCGTACTGCGGCTGGCCAGGGCACGCGGACTGCTGAAGACGGCAGGACGGCAGCGGACCGACTCCGCGAAGGTCCTTGGGGCGATCACGGGCCTCAACCGGCTGGCACTGGTCGGGGAAAGCCTGCGGGCCGCCCTAAATTCGATCGCGGCCGAGGCGCCGGGCTGGCTGGCTGCCCGGGTGGACCTGGAGTGGTTCGACCGCTACGGACACCGGGTCGAAGAAGCCCGGCTGCCCAGAAGCAAGGACAAGCAGCGGGCCTGGACAGCTCAGGTGGGCTCGGACGGCATGCGGCTGATGACCGCGGTCTTCGCCCCTGACGCACCACGCAAACTGAGGGCACTGGGGCCGGTCGAGGTGCTGCGGCAGGTCTGGGTGAAGAACTACCAGGTCAGCGGAGGTGAGGTGCACTGGCGGGAGGAGAAGAGCCTCCCGCCGGGCAGACTCCAGCCCTGTTCGCCCTACGATCTACACGCCCGCCGGGGGGCCAAGGCCGGTTCCGGATGGGCCGGCTACCTAGTCCAACTGACCGAGACGTGCGAACCCGACGTGCCGAACCTGATCACACACGTCGCCACCACTGACGCGTCGGTCAACGACTCCAAGATGACCCAGACCATCCAGGCGGACCTGGCCGCCCGCGACATGCTGCCCACCGTCCACCTGGCTGACGGGAACTACATCGACGCCAGCAACATCCTCGCCGCCCAGCGCATGGGCGTCGAACTGCTGGGGCCAGCTCAGAGGAACACCACGGTCCAGGCCAAAGG
>NZ_JBMNDS010000184.1:0-1264 GCF_052543295.1 Streptomyces sp. SAS_270 | reverse complement strand
GGGTCTGCCGCACGATCGGGTGACATCTGAACTGGCTTGCCCTGTGGGGCGGGTGGGAAGGATGTCGCTGTGCCCAAGCCTTATCCGGAGGAGTTCCGCCAGGACGTCGTGCGGGTCGCGAGGAACCGTGGGCCGGGTGTGACGGTCGAGCGGGTGGCCACCGACTTCGGAGTCCATCCGATGACGTTGTGGAAGTGGATGCGTCGCGCGGACATCGACGACGGGGCCAAACCCGGAACGACCAGCCAGGAGAGTGCCGAGCTTCGGGAAGCGCGTCGGCGGATCAAGCTGCTGGAGCAGGAGAACGAGGTCCTGCGGCGGGCTGCGGCCTATCTGTCGCAGGCGCATCTGCCGGGAAAAGGATCTACCCGCTCGTGAAGGAGCTGGCCGGGGACGGGGTGCCCGTCACGGTGACGTGCCGGGTGCTGAAGCTCGCCAGACAGCCCTACTACCGCTGGCTCGACAAGCCGGTGGCCGACGCAGTGCTGGAGGAGGCGTATCGCGCGAACGCGTTGTTCGAGGCTCACCGCGACGACCCGGAGTTCGGCTACCGGTTCCTTGCCGATGAAGCCCGTGGTGCCGGGGCCGGGATGGCGGACCGGACCGCGTGGCGGATCTGCCGGGACAACCGTTGGTGGAGCGTGTTCGGGAAGAAGCGCGGCAAGAGCAAGAAGACCGGCCCGCCGGTGCACGACGATCTCGTGAGCCGCGACTTCACCGCATCCGGCCCGAACCGGCTATGGCTCACCGACATCACCGAACATGCCACCGGTGAAGGGAAGTTGTACGTCTGCGCGGTCAAGGACGTCTTCAGCAAGAGGATCGTGGGCTACTCCATCGACGTGCGGATGAAGTCCCGTCTGGCCGTGACCGCTCTGGACAACGCCGTGGCCCGACGTGGCCAGGTCGACGGGTGCATTCTGCACAGCGATCGCGGATCGCAGTTCCGGTCCCGGAAGTTCGTCCAGGCCCTCGACCGTCACCGGATGACAGGCTCGATAGGGCGGGTCGGGGCGGCAGGCGACAACGCGGCCATGGAATCCTTCTTCAGCCTGCTGCAGAAGAACGTCCTCGACCGCCGGATGTGGGCCACCCGCGAGGAACTGCGAATCGCGATCGTGACCTGGATCGAGAGGACCTACCACCGGCGCCGCAGACAAGCCGCGCTCGGCCGGCTGACCCCCGTCGAATTCGAGATCGTCATGACCACACCGGCCCCCCAGGCCGCGTGATCGAACCTGTCACCCGAACCTGCATCAGACCC
>NZ_JBMNDS010000183.1:0-1290 GCF_052543295.1 Streptomyces sp. SAS_270 | reverse complement strand
TGAGGGGCCTCGCGTTTGCCGGACAGGTGTCTGACCGTCTATTTCACGCGGCGATTCGCAACTTCTCGTACTCGGCGTGGACTTCGCGTGGAGGGCGGTAACCCACCGCCGAGTGGAGGCGTTTGCGATTGTACCAGAATTCGATGTAGCGAGTGATGTCCTGCCGAGCGGCCTCGCGGGTCAGGTAAGTCACCCTGGATACACGTTCGTTCTTCAGGGCACCGAAGAACGATTCGGCCATGGCATTGTCGAAACAGATCCCGGTGCGGCCGGAAGATCTGCGGAGCCCGAGCCGGTCGAGCGTCTTCCCGAACTCGGCTGACATGTAGTTACTTCCGCGGTCGGAGTGAAATATCGCGCCGGTGGAGAGGTTCCTGTTGCGTGCCGCGTTGCGGATCGCCCTGGATATCAATGGGGTTTGGTAGTGGTCGTCCATGGCATAACCGATGACTTCTTTCGTGCAGCAGTCGATGACCGTTGCGAGGTACAGCCAGCCCTCCCCGGTCGCGATGTACGTGATGTCGCCGACGAGTTTTTCACCGGGTGCGTCAGCGGTGAAGTTGCGGCCGACGAGGTCCGGCACCTGGCCGGCCGCAGCCTGTGTGAGGTTGAACCTCTTCGGCCGCGGCTGGCAGGGCTCAAGGCCGAGTTCGCGCATGAGCCGGCGGACCAGTTCCAGGCCCGCGGTGACGCCCCAGCGGTCCAGCTGGGCCTGGATGCGCCGGTGGCCGTAGGTGCCGTCGGACATGTCGAAGGCTTTCGCGACGAGCAGTTTCAATTCGTCGCGCCGCTGGGCCGTTGCGGATTCCGGGCGAGATCGCCAGTCGTAGTAGCCGGATCTGGAGACGCCGAGCCGGCCACACATGAACTCGACGCTGTATGCGTACTCCTCGGTGTCGAGCCGCATCTCGTCGATGAACTCGTACTTGCTTGCTACCGGGGATCCTTCGCGAAGTACGCTGCGGCTTTTTTCAGGAAGGTAACTTCCATCTCCAGCTCGCGGTTGCGTCGTTCGAGTTCCTTCAGGCGTGCCCGCTCGTTCACCGTCAGTTCCGCGTCGGGAGCTGGTTCCTGCTGCTTCTGGTGCTTTTTGACCCAGCCGCGCAGTGTCTCCGAGTTCAGCTCAAGCTCCCGGGCGACTTCGGAGATTGTCTTGCTCGACCTCAACGCGATCTGGACGGCTTCCTCGCAGAACTCCGGCGAGTACTTGCTGGGTGGCGCCACTTCTTCCTCGTTTCCTGTTCAGGACAACCCTATTGGATCCCTGTCCGGAAACTTCGTGGCCCCTCA
>NZ_JBMNDS010000182.1:0-1353 GCF_052543295.1 Streptomyces sp. SAS_270 | reverse complement strand
TCGATATTGGCATCCGCCTGCGCCCGCTCCGCCAACACCCGCAAACCCTCCGCCCCCGACGCATCCCCCGCCAAGATCCGCAACCGATACCGCAGGATGTCCAACCGCACCCCATCCCGATAACTCATCCGCAACTCATCCCCCGCCAACTCCCCCAACAACCCACGAGCCTCCTCATAACGACCCGCCACAAACGCCAAATCAGCCTTCAACGCCGCCAACTCCTGACGCAACGCCGGCGTCCCCACAAACACCAACGCCGCCTCCGCCGCACCCACACACTCCTGCGCAGCCACCGCATCAGCCGGCGACTTCAGCAAGAACAACCGCCCCGCCGCCAACCTCAACCGCAACCACAACACCAAATCCTCACCACTGCCAAACCCCTCCAACGCCTCACCCAAACACTCCTCCGCCGCCCGGAAATCCCCCTGCCGCACCCGCACCGCCGCAGCCGTCCACATCGCCTCCGCCCACAACGCATCCCCCCGCCCCGCCACCAACACCGCCAACTCATCCGCATGCGCCCGCGCATCCGGCAACCGACCCGCCTCCGCCTCCACCGACACCAACGCCAACAACGCCACCGCCCGATCCTCCACCCCCACACCCCCCTCCCGCGCCAACCCATACGCCTCCACCGCCCCCTCCAACGCCAACGTAATCTCACCCAACGACCGCAAACACCGCGCCAACCGCGTCAACCCCCGCACCCGCAACTCCACCAACCCCACCTCATCCCCCAACCCCACCAACTCCTCCAACAACCCCCGCTCCGCCACCAACTCACCCAAAACCCGCCGCCGCCCCGCCAACAACCACAACGCCTGCCACCGCAACACCGGCGACTCATGCCCCTCCGCTGCCAACGCCTCACCCAGCGTCTCCAACGCCTCCACCGACCCCGTCGACGACGCCAACGTCAACGCATGCGCCAACGACCCACCCGCCGGCTCCTCAAAATCCCCCACCTCCAAACCCAACCGCCCCGCCAAATACGACACCGCCCGATCCGTCGGCTGCCGCGCCCCCGACTCCAACCGCGACAAATACCCCGTCGACATCCCCTCCCCCGCCAACGCCGTCTGCGACAACCCCCGCGCCACCCGCAAACCCCGCAAACGACGACCAAACCCCGGCTGCTGCAACACCCCACCCACCCCAAACACTCGACACACCACACCCAACAACCCAACCCCACACACACCCAGCCCAAGCCCAAAACCAAGCCCAAGACCGCAACCGAGCGTAAAGCCGCAGGCAACACCCCGGCAAACCTTTGCCAGAACCCACACCCCCACCTCATGCCAACCTCAAGCAAACCTCCAACACCCCACCCCACACCCCCAGACC
>NZ_JBMNDS010000181.1:0-1596 GCF_052543295.1 Streptomyces sp. SAS_270 | reverse complement strand
CACCGCCGCAGCGATGCGGCGGTGCCCCGGCTTTCGTAGGAGACCCCAGCCGGGCGGAGCTCCGGGACGTGCCGGTCCCGTCCGGCCGTGCTCCGGGGACCGATCGGCCCAAGCGCACCCGGCCTGCGCCGGACAAACTGGATCTGAGGTGCAATCCGGTCACTGTGGCGGCGACCGGCCCGATGAGAGGGAGTGACGGGTCATGAGGGAACAGACGCCGTCCCAGGCAGTGGAGGGACCTCCGCATGGCGACCTCGGGCGCCGTATCGCCGCCCGCCGCACGGAACTCGGCCTGAGCCGGAGAGAGACGGCCACCCGGGCCGGCATGGCTCCGGGCTACCTCAAGTACCTCGAGGAGCGCCCCGGTGCCGCACCGGGGCGAGGCGTCCTGCTCGGACTGGCCGCAGTCCTCGGGACCACCGTGCGGGACCTCGCCGGCGGCGACACCGATCTGCCGCGCGGACTGGGACAGGCCGCCCCCAACCCTGGCCTCGTGGAGCTGAGCGTCCCGGAGTGCCGGGATCTACTTTCCACGCACGGCGTGGGGCGGATCGCAGTGCCCACCGTCTCCGGGCCTGTCGTGGTGCCCGTCAATTACAGCTTCGTCGACGGCGCGATCGTCTTCCGGACCGAGCCCGGGTCCACCCCTTCCCAGGCGTCCGGCTGCCAGGTCGCCTTCGAGGTCGACCGCATCGACGATGCGTTCAGCCGAGGCTGGAGCGTGCTGGTGCGGGGGCACGCCCGGACCGTGACAGAACCCGACGACATAAGCCGGCTCGTCGACCGGGCCGACAGCGCGCCCTGGGCCGGCGGGCGCCGAGAGCAGTGGGTGCGCATTGATCCCCTCGTCATCACCGGGCGCCGCATCACGGTGTGACCCGGGACGTTCTCCGGCTCGGCCGGGACCGATGGCCCCTCACGGCCGGCCCCCGCCCGACGGAGGATGACGGCAATGTTCAGGCGGTGTGCACCCAGGTGAGAGACGGACTGGCCCATGTACGCGAACGACGGTTTTCGTGAAATCGAGCGGCAGGAGTGCCTGCGTCTGATGGCGAAGGCGCCTGTCGGCCGTATCGTCCACACGCGTCACGCGCTACCCGCCGTGCTGCCTGTCAACTTCCGCGTGGACACCGACGGCGCTGTGGTGCTGCGCACCTCGGCGGCGTCGGAGCTGGTCCGCGCGGTCGACGGTGCGGTGGTCGCCTTCGAGGTCGACGAGGTCGATGCGGTCGCCCACTCCGGCTGGAGCGTCGTCGTGACCGGCTCGGCGACGGTGGTGACCGACCCGGACGAGCACGAGCGCCTGCTCCGGACCGGCCCTCGTTCCTGGGCGCCCTCGCCCGAGGAGGTCTTCGTCCGCATCCAACCCGAACTGGTCACCGGCCGGGAACTCGTGGGCGGACGCAGTCTCTATGGGGTGGAGCTGACGACCTGACACCGTCGCCGGTCCGTGTCCAGCGGGCACCGTCCATTGCGTCCCTGGGCTTCACCGGCACCGGCGTGCGCCGGACGGTCACCCGTCGGGTGCCGGTGACGCAGACCGGCTGACCAGGAGGACCGGCGGCCGTTTTGGTCGGCTGAACCGGGGGGGGGGGG
>NZ_JBMNDS010000180.1:0-1666 GCF_052543295.1 Streptomyces sp. SAS_270 | reverse complement strand
AGTAGCTGTTGTCGTTCCGATCTTGAGGCTGGTAGATCGAACGGGAGTCCCGATCAGGTGATCGTGGAGTGCTGGGCGCATACAAGTAGGGCCTCCTGAACAGCTCGTTGGTGTCGAATCACCGAGCAGCAGGAGGCCCCTGGTGTCGCAGTCTTGCGTGCCGGTGTCCGGGCAGTCCAGCCCGGTCACCCGGGAGTGTGACTGTCTGGCTCACCGGTTCGGGAACGCCGTCGACAACCCGATGCGTGTGAGCCGGTATCCGACTGACATGACGGACGCCGAGTGGGCCCTGGTGCGCCCGCTGCTGCCGGTGCCGGGCTGGCTGCGGGGTCGTGGCGGACAGCCGGAGGCGTACTGCCACCGGCAGATGTTGGACGCGATCGGCTATCTCGTGGACAACGGCGTCAAGTGGCGCGCCATGCCGGCCGACTTCCCGCCGTGGGACCGTGTCTATGCGTTCTTCCGCCGCTGGCGCGATCACGCGCTGCTCCAGGAGTTCCACGACCGGCTGCGCGCGAAGGTCCGGATGAGGGCGGGGCGGGACGCGGAGCCGACCGCCGGGGTGATCGACTCGCAGTCGGTCAAGGCGGATGCCGTCGTCGGCGCCGACAGCCGCGGCTTCGACGGCGGCAAACTGGTCAACGGGCGCAAGCGGCACGTCGTGGTCGACACGCTCGGCCTGCTGCTGGGCGTGATGGTCACCGCTGCGGACACCGGCGACCGCATCGCCGCGAAGGTCCTGCTGCGACAAGTCGCCGACGCACACCACCGCCTCGCCCTCGTCTGGGCCGACGGCGGCTACACCGGCAGCCTCGTCGAGCACTGCCTGGCCGCACTCGCCCTGGTGCTGTTGATCGTCAAACGCAGCGACAACCAGAAGGGCTTCGTGGTGCTGCCCAAGCGGTGGATCGTCGAGCGACTCTTCGCCCACCTGATGCGAAGTCGCCGCCTGGCCCGCGACTACGAACGCCGCACCACCAGCGCCGAAGCGATGGTCTACTGGTCGATGATCGCTCTCATGACCCGCCGCCTGGCCCGCCCACACCCTGCGCGAGGGTGAACCGGCCCGGCTGCCGCTCGGCGAGCCAGCCGCGCGCGACCAGGCGTTTCGCCTTCGACCGCAGTGCCTCCACCCGCGCCGGCACCACCTCCATGCCGAACACGGCGGCCATCTCCTGGCAGGTCAGCGGCCCTTGATGGAGCCGGACCCGCTCCGCGAGTGTCTGCAGGATGCGCTGGTAGTCCACCGACAGTGCTGAACAGGTCAGCCCCTGGCGCCACACCGGCACCTGCGATCTCGGCTTCGCCATGACCCTGGGCGCCGGCTGCGCGTCCGTGTCCTGTGGATCCTCGGTGACCCCCGCCTCGGCGGCGCTGCCGCCGTCCGGAGCCAGTACCGCATCGACCCGCCTGCGGGCGATCGCCCACTCCTGCCATTCCAACTCGGCCACGGCGAGTTCGGCCTGGATGCGGTCGGCCTCCTCACGCAGCCCGTCGACCCGACGGCGAGCGGCGAGCTCGTGCTGTTCCAGCAGTCCGACGACCGACGGCATCCGCGACCTCCTGGCAAGCGACGAAACGACAGCTCACCACTCCCGCAGAATCACCGACCCCATGCCCGACCAGCGAAATCGACGGCCTCAAGATCGGTACGACAACAGCTACT
>NZ_JBMNDS010000179.1:0-1804 GCF_052543295.1 Streptomyces sp. SAS_270 | reverse complement strand
GGCCCGGTCGGTGGACCGTCACCGACCGGGCCTGTGTTCGTCCCGGACTCAGGCCTCCAAGCCGCGTGGCGCGGGCCGTTCGGACCGGGCGGGTGACCAAAGACCCACAGACGTCGCTCGCGCGCGCAGGAAACCGTGGGACGTGCGGTTCGCGAACGACAAGCGAGGACGAGGAGTTTCGTGATGGCGAAGGCGTATCTGGTGGGCAGCGGTATCGCGGCACTCGCCGCGGCCACCTTCCTGATCCGTGACGGCGGGTTCGACGGAGCAGACATCCACCTGTTCGAGGAACAGGAGCAGATCGGAGGCAGCCTGGACGCGGGCGGCACCGCGGACGCCGGATACACCATGCGCGGCGGCCGGATGTTCGAGGCCGAGTTCCGCTGCACGTACGACCTGCTGTCCGGCATCCCCTCGCTGGACGATCCCGCGGTGTCCGTGACGCAGGAAATCCTGGCCGGTCACGAGGACTTCGCCTGGAACGACGCCGCACGCCTCGTCGACGGGGACGGCAGGATCGTCGACACCACGTCGATGGGGTTCTCGGAGCGCGACAGGCTGGAGCTGGTCCGGTGTCTGGCGAGCCCCGAGGGGCACCTGGACGGCAAGCGGATCACGGACTGCTTCGGCGAGCACTTCTTCACCACCAACTTCTGGTTCATGTGGTGCACCACGTTCGCCTTCCAGCCCTGGCACAGCGCGATCGAGTTCCGCCGCTACCTGAGGCGGTTCATCCACCTCTTCCCCGAGTTCGCATCGATGTCGGGCATCCACCGGACCCGATACAACCAGTACGACTCGATCGTGCGGCCCCTGACGGTCTGGCTGCGCGCACGCGGCGTGACGGTGCACACCGGCTGCCGCGTCACCGACCTGAGGTTCACGCCCGGGCCGCACAGCGGTACGGTCCAGACCCTGTACGTCGCCCGGCGCGGCCGCGACGAGAGGATCGCCGTAACCCCCGAGGACCTGGTCCTGGTCACGAACGGCTCGATGACCGACGCCTCCAGCCTCGGCACGCACACCGCCGCGCCGCCCCCGCCCGTCCGCCGCTCGGAGGCCTGGCTGCTGTGGCACCGGATCGCCCGTGGGCGCGAGGAGTTCGGCAACCCGGCCGCCTTCGACACTCGGGTCAAGGAGTCCCGCTGGGAGTCGTTCACGGTCACCGCCAAGGATCCCGCCTTCCTCGACGCGCTGGCGGACTTCAGTGGCCGTGAGACGGGCAGGGGCGGGCTGATGACCTTCACCGAGTCGAACTGGCTGCTCAGCATCGTCGCCAACCGCCAACCCGTCTACCGCGACCAGCCCGAGGGCGTCTCCGTCTGGTGGGGATACGGCCTGTTCCCCGGCCGCGCGGGCAACCAGACACCCAAGCCGATGACCATGTGCTCGGGCCGGGAAATTCTCGAAGAGGTCCTGCACCATCTGCGCTTCGACGAGGCGCTGACGGCCCGGGTCCTTGAGACGTCCACCGTGGTGCCCTGTGTGATGCCGTACATCACGAGCCAGTTCCTGGTCCGCCGTCGCGAGGACCGGCCCCGTGTCGTGCCCGAAGGGTCGGTCAACCTGGCCTTCATCGGTCAGTTCGCGGAGGTGCCCGACGATGTGGTCTTCACCGTCGAGTACTCGGTGCGCACGGCCTGGACGGCGGTCGCCAGGCTGCTCCGGCTCGACAGACAGCCTCCGGCGGTCCACAAGGGCCACCACGACCCCCGCGTACTGGCCGCCGCCCTGGAGACCATGCACCGGCGGTAGCCGGAAGCGAACGACGCACCGGGGGGGGGGGGGGGGGGGGGGGGGGGGG
>NZ_JBMNDS010000178.1:0-2114 GCF_052543295.1 Streptomyces sp. SAS_270 | reverse complement strand
CCCCCCCCCCCCCCCCCCCCCCCCCCCCCCCCCCCCCCCCCCCCCCCCCCCCCCCCCCCCCCCCCCCCCCCCCCCCCCCCCCCCCCCCCCCCCCCCTGGCTCGGTCAACCTCAGACGAGGTTGACCGAGCGAGCCGACGTCGCGCCGATCTCCTCCGCAAGCTCCGCCACCGTCGCGGCGGGAACCGTGTCGTCGACGGTGAGGACCGCGAGGGCCTCGCCACCGGCGACCGCACGGGAGACCTGCATGCCCGCGATGTTGATGCCGGCCTCGCCGAGGATGCGGCCGAGGGTGCCGACCACGCCCGGACGGTCGGCGTAGCGCAGGACAACCATGTGGTCGGCGAGCGCGAGGTCGACGTCGTACTCGCCGACGGCGACGATCTTCTGGTGGTGCTTCGGGCCGGCCAGCGTGCCGGAGACCGCGACCTCCTCGCCGCTGGAGAGCGTGCCGCGCACGGTCACCACATTGCGGTGGTCCGAGGACTCCGAGCTGGTGGTCAGCCGTACCTCGACGCCGCGCTCCTGGGCGAACAGCGGGGCGTTGACGTACGAGACGGTCTCGTCGACGACGTCCTCGAAGACACCCTTCAGCGCCGACAGCTCCAGCACCTTCACGTCGTGCTGGGTGATCTCGCCGTACACCTCGACATCGAGGCGGACCGCGACCTCGCCCGCGAGGGCGGTGAAGATGCGGCCGAGCTTCTCGGCGAGCGGCAGACCCGGCTTGACGTCCTCGGCGATGACGCCGCCCTGGACGTTCACCGCGTCCGGCACGAGCTCACCGGCGAGGGCGAGGCGCACCGAGCGGGCGACGGAGACACCGGCCTTCTCCTGGGCCTCGTCGGTGGAGGCGCCGAGGTGCGGGGTGCAGACGACCTCGTCGAGGTCGAAGAGCGGGGAGTCCGTGCAGGGCTCCTTCGCGTACACGTCGAGGCCTGCGCCGGCGACCCGGCCCTCCTTGAGGGCGGAGAACAGCGCGGCCTCGTCGACGATCCCGCCACGCGCGGCATTGACGATGCGCACCGACGGCTTGACCTTGTGCAGCGCCTCGTCACCGATGAGACCGACCGTCTCGGGCGTCTTCGGCAGGTGCACGGTGATGAAGTCGGAGACCTCGAGCAGCTCGTCCAGCGACAGGACCTTGACGCCCATCTGCGCGGCCCGGGCGGGCTGGACGTAGGGGTCGTACGCGACGACCTTCATGCCGAACGCCGACATGCGCTGCGCGACCAGCGCGCCGATGCGGCCGAGGCCGACGACACCGAGGGTCTTCTCGGCCAGCTCCACGCCCGTGTACTTGGAGCGCTTCCACTCGCCGTTCTTCAGCGCGGAGTTGGCCTGCGGGATGTGGCGCGCGGTGGCGAGCAGGAGACCGCAGGCCAGCTCGGCTGCGGTCACGATGTTCGAGGTGGGGGCGTTGACGACCATCACGCCGGCCTTGGTGGCGGCGGAGACGTCCACGTTGTCCAGGCCGACGCCGGCTCGTGCGACGACCTTCAGCTTCTTGGCGGCCGCGACGGCCTCCGCGTCGACCTTGGTGGCCGAGCGGATCAGGATCGCGTCGACATCCGCGATCGCGGGCAGCAGCTCGGCGCGGTCCGCGCCGTTGGCGTGCCGGATCTCGAAGTCCGGGCCCAGGGCGTCGACGGTCGCGGGCGACAGCTCTTCAGCGATGAGTACGACAGGTTTCGAGCTCACGTGAGTCCTCACAAATCCAATGCCGATGCGGACGGCCGTCCCGACGGCCGCAGGCGGTGGAGGGTGCTTGCCGCGTAGAAGACGCACGACGCTGTGGGCCTGACGCGTATGTTGTGCAGCAGTGTAGTGCCGCGACGAAGGCGGCCTTACGCCTCCGTGGAAGGATCACCCGTCCGTGGCTGGACGGGGTGGACAACGCCGCGTTCGCGGGCGTTACCCGGGGTTCGCCGAAGGGGCCGGAGCGGGATGCTCCGGCCCCTTCGCCGTAAGGCTTACGCCTCGTCGTCGTTGACCCACGACATGAGCTTGCGCAGCTCCTTGCCGGTGGTCTCCAGGAGGTGCTCGGAGTCCGCGGTCTTGTACTCGTTGTACTTCTTCAGACCGCCGTGGTACTCGGCCATCCACTCGCGGGCG
>NZ_JBMNDS010000177.1:0-2190 GCF_052543295.1 Streptomyces sp. SAS_270 | reverse complement strand
AAGAACCGACTCGCCGCCATCGAGCGCGAGACCGACGTTGCCTGAGAGCTGAGCACGTTTATCTGTACTTGGCTGAGCACTTCAGGGAGTACGCGGACAACGCCGGCATCGACGTCACCGACACCCCCCTGTTCACCGGCACCCGCGGCGCCCAACTCGCCGGCCGCGCCACCCTCATCACCTGCGGCCCCCTCCCTGGACCAGCTCGGCGGCGTCAAGGCCACCCTGGAAGTCCTCACCCGCATGGAACGCTGATGACCCGCAAGAACGAAACACGAGCGCCGGCCGTGCGCGAGCGGTGCTACCCCAGTGACACCACGGACGCCGAATGGGCCGTCCTCGAAGCGCTGCTGCCCGTCCCGGCCTGCGAGCTGCCCACGGGCGGGCGCCCGGAGAAGCATCCGCGCCGCAACGTCGTCGATGCCATCCGCTACGTCAACGACAACGGGTGCAAGTGGAGGTCGGTTCCCGTCGACTTCGGGATCCCCTGGCGCACGGTCTACGGATTCTTTCAAAGGTGGCGGGCGAGTGGGGACCTGGCCCGCATCCACGCCGAGCTGCACCAGCTGGTCCGTGTCCACGACGGCCTCAATCCCAACACCGTCGCGGTCATCCTGGACTCCCAGTCCATCAAGGGATCCGAGACGGTGGGCCAGGACACCCGCGGTTTCGACGGTGGGAAGCTCATCAACGGCCGGAAGCGGCACCTGGCCGTCGACATGCGGGGCATGGCGCTGGCCGTCATGGTCACAAAGGCCTCGCCGCACGACAGCGTCCCCGCCCGTGACCAGCTCTTCCGGCTGCGCCTGACCCATCCCGAACTCGCCGTCGCCTGGGCGGACTCCGCCTACGGCGGAACCCTCGTCGACTGGTCCCACTCCTTCCTCGGCATCACCCTCAAGACGGTGCCCCGCCGCAAGGACCAGGATGGCTTCGCCGTCCTTGCCAAAAGGTGGCGAGTCGAGCGGGCCATCTCGTGGATCATGAGAGCGCGCAGAAACGTGCGGGACTACGAAAGGCTCATCTCCCACAGCGAGGCCCACATCACCTGGACCTTCATCACCCTCATGGTTCGCCGCCTCACCCGCCCTCCCCGGCCACCACGGATCTCACCTCACCCCGTCGAACCGGTGAAGGCGGCCGACAAGCCCAAGCCGATACGCCTGCGGAAGCAGTCGAACATCATCCGCCTCGCCCCGGTTGCTCTGAGCTGACGAATGTGATTCGTGACTGAGCACCGCAGTTGGCCGCTGCCTTCTCCCCGGCTGAGACGGGGAGAAAACAGTGGGTGGAACAGTGAAGAGAGCTGCCCTCAGTGGTGGATCAGGAGTTCGCGCAGTAGTCGGAGGACATTGGCCGTAGTCGAGACTGCGGCCAGAACCAGCCCCAACCTCGGCTTCAACTTGCGCTGCTTCCTCTGCCGCGAGGTACCGTCAGGGGACATGATGCATCACCTCTCTTTTGGTGATCTTCAGTGCCCGTCGGGGCGAGTCAAAGCTGTCCAGGCCGCTCGCACCGACGGGCTTCTTGTTGCTCTCCATGGAAGCAAGAGATCGGCGGTTCACAAATTAAATCTTGACTATCCGGACACCGATTCACCTTTCTCACCTGGGGAGTTGAGATCGCATGCATCCGTCCTCCGCCAGCCCTGACCTGGTGGTTAGTCGGTTCGCGTGCGGCTATCCCCAGCCTCAGTGAACACCGGCGCTGGACCGGTAGTGATGAAAGCTCTGCGGGTGAACGACAAGCGCACTGACGAGACCACCGGGGAGCGCAAGCGGTTCTCCTCGGCGACCCTGCCGCCGTGGTGCCTGAAGTCCCCGAAGATCAACAGGGTGTTCCACTGCTTGCACTCAACTCCTGCGAGCGTGAGCGCGCCCGAATTGTAAGGGTGTCGGGCGCGCGCGGTCCCGCGTGCCTGTCCGGCCGGCCTGCTCGTCCGGCCGTTCGGCGCAAAGCCGTCGCACGACCTTCGTCTGCGAGACACCTCCGCCGCGCCGGCTACTACGTCGAAGAGACCGATTCTGGCCCATGGGTCAAGGGCAATTACGGCGTCCAGCTCCGCATTCTCCCTGGTAATCAGGCTGTCTAAGTAGCTGTTGTCGTTCCGATCTTGAGGCTGGTAGATCGAACGGGAGTCCCGATCAGGTGATCGTGGAGTGCTGGGCGCATACAAGTAGGGCCTCCTGA
>NZ_JBMNDS010000176.1:0-2195 GCF_052543295.1 Streptomyces sp. SAS_270 | reverse complement strand
GATGTCAGCCTTACCGTCACCGGTGACATCCGCCAGGAACCGCGGATGCTTCTCCACACGCCAACCACCAGCCACATAGCCGAAGTTGTTGACGACCAGACTCATCGGCTGGAAAGTGCCATCACCATTCGACAGCGCCACCCACACACCCGCATCACCGAAACCGACGATGTCAGCCTTACCGTCACCGGTGACATCCGCCAGGAACCGCGGATGCTTCTCCACACGCCAACCACCAGCCACATAGCCGAAGTTGTTGACGACCAGCCGGGGCGTTTCGAAGAGGCCGTCCGAGTGGCCAAGCGACACGAAGGCGCCCGCGTCGCCGAAGCCGACGATGTCGAGCCGCTTGTCGCCGGTGATGTCGGCGAGGAATCGCGGGTGCTTGTCCACGCGCCAGCCACCGGCCGCGTAGCCGAAGTTGCGGACCAGCAGCTGCGGCGCCCAGCCCAGGTGGGCCGGAGTGAACTCGCAGACCTCGAACGTGTTGGCCTTCATCAGGCAGGGGACGCCACCGCCCCCGGCGCAGTTCTCGCAGTTGCCGTTGGCCAGACCGAACCTGCCCCAGGATCCGCCGCAGTCGCACTTGCTGGTGGCGTACTCGTCCGGGCAGCCGAAGATGTGCCCCGACTCGTGGGCGAAGACCCGGTCGATGTTGTCGGGTCCCCAGCCGTCGTTGTCGTACTGCATCACGAGCCGGGGGCCGCCGATGCTCGCGTACGCGAAGTGGTTGAGGGGGTACTTGGTGAAGAACCCGCAGTAGGTCCAGCGCGTGCCGAAGCGGGTGCGCAGGTCCTCGACGTACGCGCCCACCCCGGCGAAGTCCGCGCTGTAGCCGATCGCGGCCATCGCCGGGTTGCGCCAGAGGGCTTCCAGGTCGGCGGCGTTCGGGTCCGCGGGGACCGTCACGGCCACGTCCTGGATGTCGTAAGAGAAGCTGATGCCGGCGACGGGGTTGGTCGTGGCGTAGAAGCTCAGCCCGTTCTGCACCTCCGCGACGACCTTGAGGATCTCGGCGTTGGAGAACTGCAGCTCAGGAGTCGGCCCCTGCACGATGACGATGCCGACCGCGACCGTCCCCTCCAGGTACGAGCTGGTGGGCGCGGGCGCTGCGGCTCCCTCGGCCCTGGCCGAGGACGCGGGGGTGGGCACGATCGTAGTGCAGTCGGGCATGTCCCAGGCCTCTGCGTGCCGTGGGCGCCGGCTCTTCGCCGCCTTGTACGCGGCGGACTCACGCAGTCGCAGCGCGGCAAGCCCCAGTTGCTCCACCTCGGTGAGGCCGTCCGTGTCGCCCGGCTCCGGGCCTGGTGGCGCCTTGGCCGGCCCGGCCAGGGAGGCGACGACACTGACTCGGCCGTAACGGTGAATCGTGTGTCCTGCCCCGGGCCAGGTCGGGGCGGCGCTCCGCTGGTTCGCGTCCGCTCCGAGCACCGCACGTTCCGTGACGCTGATGTCGCCGGCCATCTCACACTCCGTTCGGGTTCTGGTCGGGCGCCCGGAACTCCGGGTCGCCCCAGTTCCGGCCCTCGCCCCGCCTCGGTGACTTTCCTGTGGGCCCCGACTTCCAGGCCTCGATGAACAGGAGCGCGCGCTCGTCGACTTGGCGTACGACGGCCTCGTCGCCCATGCTCGTGATCTCTCCGTGCGGTGAACGGGCGAGCGCCAGACGGCCACCGCCGGACAGTTCCCGCAGGTGTTCCGCCAGTTTCTCCGCGTTCTCCGCGCTCACGCGGAACACCGTGATCCAGGGAGGCACACGGGCCACTACCGGCCAGCTGCCTTCCACCTCGCCAGCGCCGCGGGCCTCACCCACGACGAGGATCTCCGTGCCGACCATGGCGGCCCCCGCTGCTCCGAGCGTCTACGGACGCGATGCGTCCCGCTCAGGGGGGAAACTCAACTCCCGGGCTGATGGACCGTCTACGCCAAATCCAGCCAGATGGATGAATCTTCACTGAAGTGTCATGAAGGGGCGGATTCACCACAAGTGCCCTTCGGCCCCGTCATGAACCCCGCCCCCAGCGAACTGCTCCCGTCGCTTTGGACGGCGGCCGGGACGGGATCCGAATGATCCCCTCTGCATCGTCCAACGGCTGTGGGGGGGGGGGGGGGGGGGGGGGGGGGGGGGGGGGGGGGGGGGGGGGGGGGGGGGGGGGGGGGGGGGGGGGGGGGGGGGGGGGGGGGGGGGGGGGGGG
>NZ_JBMNDS010000175.1:0-2364 GCF_052543295.1 Streptomyces sp. SAS_270 | reverse complement strand
TGTCGGCGTACACGTGAACGTACACAGCCGCGTACGGATGAACGTGCTCAGTTCTTGATGCGGTGAGGTCGGCGCGTCGGCAGTCTGCTCCTGTGTCTTCGGGGTGGCAGAGAGGCGGCTGACGGTGGTTCTGGACCCGCATCGCTGGCTGGAGTTGAGGCGCTTCCGCGGCCTTTACGAGTCCGGGGCGATGAGTCTGTCGGAGATCGCCAAGGCGACTGGGCTGAACCGTCGCACGGTCAGTAAGTACCTGTCGGGGCAGGCGCCGGTCGCGCCGCCGAAGCGGGCGCCGAACGGGAAGCCGAAGGCTCGGGTGGTGGATGAGGTCGCGCCGCTGATCGACGCGATGCTGCGGGCCGAGATCCTCATCAAAGGGGCGGTGGTCCACGAGCGCCTGGTCAAGGAGTACGGCTTCACCGGCAATTACCAGCGTGTGAAGATCTACCTGCAGGAAGCCCGGCCCCGGATCGCGGACGAGCTGGGCATCAGCTCTGGTGAACTCGCGGGTCTGCACCGCCGGTTCGAGGTCGTCCCCGGTGCTCAGGCGCAGGTCGACTGGGGCGACGAGGGCAAGGTCCTCGCCCATGTCGGCATCCCGAAGGTCTATTCGTTCCACATGACCTTGTCCTACTCGCGTGATCCGTTCTGCTGCTTCACCACCAGCCAGGACCTGGCGACGTTCTTCGACTGCCATCGCCGCGGGTTCGCGCACTTCGGCGGGGTGCCGATGACGATCGTCTACGACCGCACCAAGACGGTGGTCCGTCGCCACGTCGCTCCTGGTGAGGCGGTTCCGCTGCATCCGGAAGCGGTGGCCTTCGCCGGGCACTACGACTTCGACATCGACGTCCTGGCCGCCTACCGCCCGACCGGGAAAGGACGGGTCGAGCGCCAAGTCCTGATCGTCCGCGATCATGTTCTGGCGGGCCGGGCCTTCTCTTCAGTCGGGG
Organism: Streptomyces sp. SAS_270; assembly: GCF_052543295.1. Lineage (NCBI taxonomy): Bacteria > Bacillati > Actinomycetota > Actinomycetes > Kitasatosporales > Streptomycetaceae > Streptomyces > Streptomyces sp. SAS_270. Next base: position 1,414 of record NZ_JBMNDS010000175.1, on the reverse strand, counting down.
AGATGGACGCCGCGTTCACCGCCTGGGTGCCGATGCGGCGGGCGAAGGTCCACGGCACCCACGGCGAGGTCATCGGCCATCGCGCCGTCCGTGACCACATGGCCCTTCGGCCGCTGCCACAGACACCGTATGTGGTCGCCCAGCGGCATCTGCGGCACGTCGGCAAGGACTGCCTGGTCGCCTTCGACGCGAACCTCTACTCGGTGCCGGCCCGCAGGGTCCGTGCCCGTCAGCTGGTCGAGATCCGGGCCACAAGGTCGCAGATCAGCCTGCACTCCACCATCGCCGACGCCAACGGCGAGACCCTCCTGGCCGTCCACCCGCGGGCTGTTGGCCGCGGCGCCCGCATCGTCGACGACAGGCACTGGGACGGCCTGCCCAAGGGCGACAACCGGCGCGTCACCACCGGCGACTTGATGCCCCAGCCCCGCCACCAGGACGCCCTGGGCGAGGAAGCCGGACCGCTCAAGGCCCTGCTGAACAGGTCCGCCGCCAGCCGCATCGAGGTCAGCCGGCGTCCGTTGTCGGTCTATGACGAGCTGACCGGCACCCGCCCCTTCACCACCAATTCGACGACGAGGGAAGCCCGTTGAGCCAGCTGGTTACCGCCCGCATCCGCAGCACGGCCGCCAAGCTCGGCCTGCCCCACCTGGCCGAGAGCCTGAACCAGTACGCCGAGCGGGCCGAGGAGGGCAAGCTCGGCTACCTCGACTTCCTTGACCTGGTCCTGGCTGAAGAGCTTGCAGTCCGCGATGACCGGCGTTTCCGGCAGGGCCTGCGACTTTCGAAGCTGCCGCACCACAAGACGCTGGACGACTACGACTTCTCCTTCCAGCCCGAACTCGACCCGCGCAAGGTCAAGGACCTGGCCACCCTCTCGTTCATCGAAGCGAAGGCCAACGCAGCTCTTCTGGGCCCGCCGGGAGTGGGCAAGACACACCTTGCCGTCGCCCTGGCCGTCGCGGCCTGCCGGGCCGGGTTCTCGATCTACTTCACCACGCTCGACGACATGGTCCGCCAGCTGAAGACCGCCGAAGCCGCAGGCCGGCTGACCAGCAAGCTCCGTTCCTACCTGCGGCCCAGCGTTCTCGTCGTCGACGAGGTCGGCTACCAGCCCCTCGAACGCGCTGAGGCGAACCTGGTCTTCCAGGTGATCTCCAAGCGTTACGAGAAGGGCTCGATCATCCTGACCTCGAACAAGACCTTCAGCGAATGGGGCCAGGTCTTCGGCGACGAAGTCCTCGCCACCGCGATCCTCGACCGCCTCCTGCACCACTGCGACGTCATCGCGATCAACGGCCCCAGCTACCGGCTGAAGAACCGACTCGCCGCCATCGAGCGCGAGACCGACGTTGCCTGAGAGCTGAGCACGTTTATCTGTACTTGGCTGAGCACTTCAGGGAGTACGCGGACA
>NZ_JBMNDS010000174.1:0-2465 GCF_052543295.1 Streptomyces sp. SAS_270 | reverse complement strand
AGAGCGACGTGCGGGGAAAGCTCGCATGCGTCGTTCGGGCTGGGGGCCGTGGGAAAAGGGCCTGCTCAGCAGGCACCTCGCCGACGGCCCACCAGTACCCTCTGGCACAACCTGGGCGAAGCCGCCGAGAAATGCGTCTACCGGCACCGAGGCTGCTTGAGCCCCACGCCGGCGCATCCGGAGCAACCGCAGGAAGAGACGAAGTCGGCCGCGTTATCGCCCTGGCCAACAGGACACCGGTTCGCCGAACGCACCCGCGCCAAGCACGCCACTATCCACGCCCTCCTCGCCGCCGGTCACAGCAAACGGTCCATCGCCCGGCAACTCGGCATGACCCTCAACACGATCTTGCGCTTCTCCCGCGCCACGACTCCGGAGGAGATGTTCACCGGTCAGTGGCAAAGCCGTGCGACCAAGCTCGACGACTACAAGCCTTACCTCGATCAACGCTGGCGGGAAGGCTGTACCAACGCCTGGAAACTGTGGGAGGAGATCAAGGAACAGGGCTATCCACGCGGATACGCCAGCGTCCGTGACTACGTCAGCAGGACTCTTCGCGGCAAGCCCCAACCGGTCGGCCCCCGGCCGCCATCGGCCCGCGCCGTCACGCGCTGGATCCTCACCCACCCCGACGCCCTACCTGAAGGCGACCGGATCCAGCTCAAAGCCGCCCTGGCCAACTGCCCCGAACTGACGGCACTCGCCGAGCACGTGCGCTCCTTCGGCCACATGCTCACCCACCTGCACGGCGACCGGCTCCCCGAATGGATCGAAGCGGCCAGCGCCACCACCGAGCTGCCCAGTCTTCGACACTTTGCTCAGCACCTCCTGCGTGACCTCGACGCTGTCACTGCCGGCCTCACCCTGCCCTGGAACTCCGGCGTCGTGGAGGGCCATGTCAACAGAATCAAGATGCTCAAGCGTCAGATGTTCGGACGCGCAGGATTCGAACTCCTCCGCAAACGCGTCCTGCTCTCTGTATAGATCCCAGGTCAGGAGTCGTCCTCAACAAGTCCGAAACCTTCAGGGAAGCCCTCCAGGAACGCGCGGCGCGAAGGATCGGCCTCCTTCGCAGCCATCGAACCGAGGAGGTCGATGAATTCGCTTCGCTGATCACTCGACAACTGAGTCACCAGATGGGCTACACCCTCCAAGACCTTGACCGCGTCATCCGGATCCATCTGCTCGTCCTCGCATCCCTCAACGAACCAGAGGACATCGACCAAAGCCTCCGCCAGAGCGCGGGTCAGCGACGGGTACACAGACATCGGAACGATCTCCCACAAGGCGGCTGATAGAGCGCGGCCATCTCACCACACGCCTCTGCCATCACTGTCGGTGAGCCCTCCACACAAAGTGGACCAGAGCCTGAGTCTGGATGTCAGTTGAGGGCCGAACAGCCGTCGAGTGTCGATGAGTTTGAGTGTCACGCAGGCGCGCGAGGAGGGGTGCAGACCCCCGAGAGTGTGTCCGCGCGGTCGCGGTCGTCGGCTCATCGCTTTGAGTGAACTCGTCGTGATAGTTAGAACCAGTGATTGGTCGACTTCCCCTTGATGAGCAGCTGGACGTCTTGCGGACGGTCCTCTCCCGCAATGAGGTCTTGACGGATGTGCTGGCCAGAACTGCGACGCTGGACTTGCCCGGTTGGTATGTGACTGCGGGCTGTCTGTTCCAGACGGCGTGGAACGTCGTCACCGACAGGCCGCCGACCAGCGGCATCAAGGACTACGACGTCTTCTACTTCGACAGCTCCGATCTGTCCTGGGAAGCGGAGGACGCGGTGATCAAAGCTGGGCAGGAGGTGTTCGGCGGAGTGCCGGCCGAGGTGGAGATCCGCAACGAAGCACGCGTGCACCTCTGGTACGAGGAGAAGTTCGGCGTGCCCTGCGCCCCGCACGAATCCACCGAGTCCGCGATCGATTCCTTCGCCGCGACGACGTGCTGCCTGGGAGTGCGGCTGGAGCCGGACGGACGATGGCGCGTCTATGCCCCCCATGGACTCTCCGACGTGTTCAACCTCGTTGTCCGTCCCAATCCGGCGCTTGCCCCGCGGGCCGTCTATGAGACCAAGGCACTGCGGTGGAGGAGCCAATGGCCCGAACTCTCCGTGCTGCCGTGGCCAAGCTGAGAACCCAGTCTTAAACCCGCAGGGTGAAGCAGCGCGGCTTGTGGCTCGTTGGAGGGGATGTGAGAGAAGAGGGACGGGCCTCACCGACGCCGTCTGCCACACCTACAGCCAGGCTGGTGTCCAACTCGTCCTCATCGACGAAATCCACCGCCTCAACCCCCGCACCACCACCGGCGCCCAAGCCGCCGACCTCTTGAAAGACCTCACCGAACGCCTCCGGGCGACGTTCGTCTACGCCTGTCGGCGTACACGTGAACGTACACAGCCGCGTACGGATGAACGTGCTCAGTTCTTGATGCGGTGAGGTCGGCGCGTCGGCAGTCTGCTCCTGTGTCTT
>NZ_JBMNDS010000173.1:0-2481 GCF_052543295.1 Streptomyces sp. SAS_270 | reverse complement strand
TGAGGCGGCGCTTGCATGACTGCCGGCCGTCATCGTCATCGAGGCTGGGCAGTCGGTGCGTATCGGCGACGTGACCTCGTAGCGCTTCCCGACACGACACGACAGGCGGCACGGATTGCCGGCCGTCCGCCTGCCGCCACCTCGCGCCTGTCCTGCGGACATGGGTCCGCGGGTCTGTTCCCGTCGTCGGCGGTGTCAGGTGACCGGGACTCTCGGCGGTACACGATTCCGTCGTCGGTGCCGGGTCTCACGAAGAGATCGTGAAGCGTCCCGCCCTGCGCGCCCACGGTGAAACGATCACACGCGCCGGGCGTCACCGCGTTGTTGGGCCTGACCAGGGGATGCCGTAGCGCTCGCTCCGGAAGGTCATGGCGGTTCGAAGATGTCGTCGCCGCCCCCTCAGGGTGAAGTGGTCGGTCGCCAGGGCCGAACGCAGGGGCCGTCGCACAGCTCGCCGTCCTCGAGGACCTCGGCGTGCCGTGGCGTGATGACGGTCCCGGCCACTTTGCGCGCACGGAGCTTGAGCCGGCCTACGAGGTTCTGTCCGATGTCGAGGAGAAGGGCGCCGGAAGCGCTGCGCCAGGTCCGCTGCGGGTGCAAGTGGGTGATGCGCCGTACCGGCGGCGCGCGGTCGGGGCTGAGGCGGGCGTTGTCGTAGTCCGCGGTGCGGGCTCCGGCCCAGCCCTCGTCCTGGAATCCGGGGCGCAGCCAGACGTCGTCCTCACGCCGGGCATCGATGTCCTGTCCGTCGTACAGATCGTCGGCTGTCACCGGCCCGGGGCCGGACGGCCACGACTCGCCGGTCACGACCAGCCTCTCGTGGCCGTCGGCGTAGGTGAGCCGCTCCTGCCCTGGTGGTGCGCTGTGCTGTGGGCCGCGAAGCCCGACGGAACCCGCGATTCCACAGCTGTGCATCTCGTTCAGCCCGCCCACTTGTGCGCCAATGAAAGTACGGTCATACTTCAATGGTCGACGGGTTGTTCAGGGACCTGATCCAAGGGGTTTCCCACTTCCTGGGCCTCCTCTGACCGTCGACCCCGGACTGCAGTCGCAGCCGGGAGACCGGGAACCGCTCTGCGCCCACCTGCGAGGAAGCAGGAATTGGCACACAGTGGCGGTAACCCACACATCGAAGGGCACGACCGTGAACGCACGCGAAACACGAAACGACGGCGACGTGGTGACGTCGTACAAGCACGCGCAGACCCGCACCGTCACCGCCGACGGAGTGACCTTCGCCTACCGCGACCTCGGCCCCCGGACCGGCATGCCGGTCATCTTCATCACCCACCTCGCCGCGGTCCTGGACAACTGGGACCCCCGGGTCGTCGACGGCATCGCCGCCAAGCACCGGGTGATCACGTTCGACCTCAGGGGTGTGGGCGCGTCCACCGGCGAGACGCCGAAGACCATCGAGGAGATGGCCAGGGACTCCGTCACCTTCATCCGGGCGCTGGGATTCGAGAAGGTGGACGTCCTCAGCTTCTCGATGGGCGCCATGATCGCCCAGGTGATCGCCCAGACCGATCCACAGCTCATCCGCAGGCTGATCCTCGCGGGCACCGGTCCGGCCGGAGGCGAGGGCATCAAGAACGTGACCCGGATCTCCCACTACGACACCGTCCGGGCGCTGCTCACCTTCCAGGACGTGAAGCAGTTCCTCTTCTTCACCCGCACCCCGAACGGGATCCGCGCCGGCAAGGAGTTCCTGGCCCGTCTGAAGGAGCGCACCAAGGACCGTGACAAGGCGATCCGCCTCAAGTCCTACTTCTCACAGCTCAAGGCCATCCACCGCTGGGGGCTGGCACAGCCGCAGGATCTGTCCGTCATCAAGGTGCCCGTGCTCGTCGCCAACGGTGACGACGACCGCATGGTTCCGACGCCGAACTCGCACGACCTGGCCCGGCGACTGCCCAACGCCGAGCTGGTGATCTACCCCGACGGCGGCCACGGCGGCATCTTTCAGTACCACGAGCAGTTCGTGCCGACGGCTCTCGAGTTCTTCGGCCGACCGTAGGGCCGCGGTGTGATCGGTGCTCGGGCCGAGGATGTTGACTTAGAGGCGTGACGCCCGCCGGGCGCCACGGCTCTCGTCACCTGTTCGACGTGACTGGCCTGCTCGCTTCTCGGCCATACGGCGCCGAGGTGGTTGACGTGCGGGACGGCGATGCGGAGACCGGCGTGGTCGACGCTCCGTCGGGGCGTCAGGACGCAGGCCCAGGACCTGTGCTGCCGCTCCGGCGTATGTCGAACGCGCGCAGCGCCAGCCGCCTTACGAGCGAAGGACCGCCGCGCCGGTGGCGCTCCCGAGGTCGCAGTTGCCCCGGGCACCGCCCGTCACGCTGACGGCGCAAACGCGGGTGCACGGCATCGGCGTCGGCCCTAGGGGGTGTTTTGAAAGTCCTGTGCGGTGCCCGCGGTGTTCGGTGCGTGCCCTCGGCGTGCCGGACGAAGGCCCTCGTACTGGACGTACTTGGGGCT
>NZ_JBMNDS010000172.1:0-2925 GCF_052543295.1 Streptomyces sp. SAS_270 | reverse complement strand
TCAGGAGGCCCTACTTGTATGCGCCCAGCACTCCACGATCACCTGATCGGGACTCCCGTTCGATCTACCAGCCTCAAGATCGGAACGACAACAGCTACTGAGACCTCGCCCTCGCCTTCGCAGACCTGGTCCGCCACCAGCGCGGATACCTTCTGCTGGATTGGATCCGACAGGCCGAGCAGCACGCACCGAAGCCCATGAAGGGCTTCGCCGGCTTCCTCCGGCAGGACCTCGACGCCGTCACCGCCGGACTCACCCTGCCCTGGAGTTCCGGAGCCGTCGAAGGCCGCGTAAATAGGATTGATAACCATCAAGCGAGCCATGTACGGCAGGGCCTCGTTCGCACTCCTCCGCACCTGCATCCTCACCCAGCCGTGATCGGGGCATAGCGAAGACTCAGGTGATCAAACGCCGATCTTGTGGATCGAAGCAGACCAGGCCGGAGGACCGGGCCAGGTCAGCGGCGAACTCGGCGGCCTCCTGGTACTTGCTGAAGACCATGCCGAAATAGAAGAGCGGGCCACTCACGTTGTTGATCAAGGGGCCGTCCGACCAAGGGCTCGCGTCCTCGTCCGCGTCGTCGTCACCCAGGTCAGGCCACCGGGCCGCCAGCCCTTCGACGTACTGCCTGATACGAGGGGTCGGCGACTGGCCCTCGCCTCTCGTGAATCTGTCGTACAGGCCCTCGAAGACCTCAAGCGCCGCTGCATCGTCAGCAGGGCTCGGACCGTCCCATACGGCCAAGTCATAGCTCATGGCGGCATTGTGCTGGCCCCCACTGACAGCCGATGCCACCACGGTCAACAACTGTGCTGGTTCGTCACGGAACTGCGGCCGGAGCCATTTTCACGAAGCCTCATCAGCGCGCCCTCCGCAGTGTCCGTGTACGCCAGTCAGTGCGCCGTCCTGGTGTCCCCTTCGGGCTCGATGCCCAGTAGCGCGAGGGCGTTGTGGATGCCCTGATCGAGGACTTGATCGGCGAGCTGCGGGTCGGCGAGGGCCCGTGAGAGCTGGAGTGTGCCGGCCATCATGGCGTACGAGCTGAGTGCCATGGGGCGGACCGAGAGCGGGTCGTTGGGCGCCAGGCGGGCGGCGATGCCGTCGGCGACCATCAGTACGCCCTCGGTGTAAGCCTGCTTGGTCGGGTGTGTGCAGCGCCCTATCTCGTCGAGCAGGGCGGCGGAGGGGCAGCCGACGTCACGGCTGTCACGGTGCCAGGGGGACAGGTACCAGCGCACGATCTGTTCGAGGCCGGCGCGGCCCGGTTCCGCGTGCGCGACGATACTCGCGTTCTGGGCCTCCAGCTGGTCGGCGATCGTGGTGGCCACGAGGTCGTCCTTGGACGTGAAGTGAGTGTAGAAGGCGCCGTTGGTCAGCCCGGCGTCCTTCATGAGCGCCGTGATGCCCGAGCCGTCGATGCCGTCCTCCTTGAAGCGGCGGCCCGCCGTCTCGATGATCCTCTGCCTGGTGGCCTCTTTGTGCTCTTTCCTGTATCGCACTCCACACACTCCTCTGCGCGCCGGGGGGCCGCTCGCCCTCCAGCGGTTCCTCCAATATATTGTATTGTGAACGTAATTCAATAATCCCGGATTCCGGCGCTCTCGCGGCCGGGGTGGGGCCGTTACCCCTTGGCCCCCGCCGCACTGGACCGCCTGCACTGCTGGCCTGCACGCGGTCCCATGGCCGGCGATAGGTTCCGCCCGCCACGGGAGCCCCCTTGTGCGCCCGGGTCACCTCTGCTTAATATTATGGCCATAATGCAATCGTTTCCGGCTTGGCGCGGTGGATTCCGAGGTGATCGGAGCGAGCCGGAAGTCGCCTGGGTCATCCCAGGGTCGAGAAGGTGATCGAACGATCCGAGCGGATCGTCGGCCTGATCCACAACCCCGGCTCGCCTCGTCGAGCGCCGGCCAAGAGCAGTGGCCCCACAGGCCCAGCATGTCTTGCGTGTGCTGCGTGAGCAGGCCCGCGAGAACGGATGGGCACCCGCCAACAAACGAAGGACGTCATGAGCACCTATCTGGCAGACAAGACCGAGAACCTCACCGTGGAGGGGCCCTCCGCGACCTTCACCTACCGGCGCATGGGTCCGCAGGGCGGTGTCCCGCTGGTCCTGCTGCAGCGTTTCCGGGCGTCCATCGACTGGTGGGACCCGGAGTTCCTGGACTACCTGGCCACCGACCACGACGTGATCGTCTTCGACAACGTCGGCGTCGGCTACACCACCGGCGTCCCGCGCGACTCGCTCGACGGATTCGCCGAAGGTGCCGCCGAGTTCATCGAGGCCCTCGGTCTCACGCAGGCCGACCTGCTCGGCTGGTCACTGGGCGGTTTTGTGGCCCAGCGCCTGACCGCGCAGCGCCCGGAGCTGGTGCGCAAGATCATCGTGGCGGGCAGCGGCCCGACCGGCTGGGTGCCCGGTGCGCCGGAGGCGAGCGAGAAGGTCCTGGGCATCATGGCCAAGCCCGACGCCGACCTGGAGGACACGCTGTTCCTGTTCTACCCCGAGACGGACGCGGCCCGCGCCTCAGGGCACGAGCACTTCGCCCACGTCGCGACCCGGCTCGCCGCCGGCGGTCCCGCGGTCTCCGAGACGGCGGCGCAGGGCATGCTCGCCGCGATCGGCCAGCTCCTGGCAGCCCCCTTCGACGAGGTACAGGCCGAACTCGAGTCCATAAAGCACCCCGTCCTGTACGCCAACGGCCTGCACGATGTGATGGTCCCCGCCCACGCGTCCTACGTCGCCGTCCAGCACCTGGCCGACGCCACCCTCCTCCTCTACGGCGACGCCGGCCACGCCTTCCTCTTCCAGCACGCCAAGGCATTCACCAAGCAGGTGGCCGACTTCCTCGCCGCCTGAGGACGCCGACCGCGCCGCCGCTCCCGAAGCCCGGGCGATGGCCGGTAACCATCGTGCAAGCGGGG
>NZ_JBMNDS010000171.1:0-2932 GCF_052543295.1 Streptomyces sp. SAS_270 | reverse complement strand
CTGCTTCGCCACCTCCAGCGGCCGGGTGACAGCGGTCTCCCCGGTGACCGGCAAGCGCCTGTGGTGGACGGCGACGACGCTGGAGCAGCCGGGCGCACCAGGGACCGGACGGCCGGGTGCGGTTCGATCAGCGACGCAGCTTGACCTTGCTGAGCGCGGCGACACCGAACGCGGCGAGGGCGATCTGAATGATCCACTCGATCCAGTCGACGCCCTTGGTGTTGGCGACGTCGAGGCCGGACGCGATGCCGGTGCCGACGAATGCGGCGATGATGCCGATCGCGATCGTCCAGAGCAAACCGATGCGCTGGCGTCCTGGGACGACGAGCCGGCCCAGCACACCGATCACGATGCCGATGACGATGGCGCTGATGACGCCTGAGATCTCCATGAGCGGGCCTTTCGCATCCCAGCCGTTGATGACTACTGACGGCTGACGAGTGCCCGCGCGAAGCGGTACCAGTCCTTTTCCCGGCGGACGGCCGTCCCGGGGGAGCTCGGAGCAAGGTCAAGAGGCCCCGGCGGCCCGTTCGGCGGCGCTGCGCTCGACGCAGAACTCGTTGCCCTCGATGTCGGCGAGGGTGGCCCACCCCGTGCCGTCGGTACGCCGGTGGTCGCCGACCAGCGTCGCGCCGAGGGCGAGCAGCCGCTCGACCTCCTCGTCGCGAGTGCGGTCCGTGGGCTGGATGTCGAAGTGGATACGGTTCTTGATCGTCTTGCTCTCGGGGACGGCGATGAACAGGATCGAGACGCCCCCGGCCTCCACCAGGGCCTCGGGGTCGCCCGGTCGGTCGTCGTCGCCGATCTTGGTGTTCAGAACCTCTGCCCAGAAGGTTCCGAGTCGGTAGGTGTCCGCGCAGTCGATGGTCACGTGGTGCACAAGAGAAGCCATGGCCGCCACTATGGCGGGCGGTCGAAGGACCTTCCAACGGGATTTGCCGTGACCGGTGGGCAGTTGGGCCGGTCCGGTCGGTCGGCCGATGACGGATGTCCGTGCCGCGCTGTCGTCCGTCGCCTCGCACGATCCGGTGTTTTCTTCTTCAACAGGCAACCCAGGCGCCCCTTCACCGGTCTCACAGGATGCTCACAGACTCGGCCCTTGGGCGCGTGGGGTGCGCCCGAACCGTCGGCCGGCCGTGGGCTGTCCAGTCCGATGCCACTTGACCAGGGCACTCGCAGACGAGGAACCGATGACCAGTCAGCAACACCGCATGCGCCTGAAGCGCCCGGCGCTCGTTGCAGCAGCCGCGCTCACCGCCCTGGCAGCCGGGGCCTGGGTGGCTCCCGGCGCGGAGTCGGCCCAGGCGAGCACGGCGGCCAAGCCGAAGCTCAAGCTGATCGCCGCGTCGAAATCCGTGACGCTCGACCGCTGGGAGGGGGAACCCGGGGTCTATCTCGACCTCGGTACGTACGTCACGGTCGACGACGTGCCGCTGGAGTTCAAGGTGACCCGGAAGTCGTACAAGGACCCCGTCGTCGCCAAACAGATCATCCGTGACGGAACGAGCACGCACACCAGAACCCTGCCCGCCGGGCTGGTGAAGAACTTCTCCGGGCTGCCCGGCTTCCTGAACGTGTCCATCAAGAACGCGGCCGGCCAGGAAGTGACGAAGTCCAAGGGGACCTTCTGCCCGAACAACGCCTCCGGGCGGATCCGGCCGGACGCCCCGGCCACGTCGAAGTACCCGGAGAGCTGCTCCGAGAACCCGTTCACGCTGGGCTCGGTGTGGGGCGTCGAGAAGGGCTGGGCGTCCAACTCCAGCACGGTCGACTACGACAAGCCGGTGGACCTCCCGGCGGGGGAGTACACGGCCAAGGTCTCGGTGGCCAAGAAGTACCGCGATCTGTTCGGCATCCCCGACAACCGGCCGACCATCAAGGTGACGGTTCGTCAGAACAGTGACGGGGGAGGGGAGGGGGTGTCCTCGCGCTCCTCCGCCCACCACGGGGCCGGTCACGGTGCGCACTCCGGCCACTCCGCCGCGCACTACGGACCCCGTGGTGCGGAGGCGCCCACGCCGCCCGCGCTGTCGCACGCTCTCGAAGTCCGGGGCATGGCACACCACTTGGGTGACGGACCGGGCCACACCGACGGCTCGCGCATCGCGCCCGCGCTGAAGGCGAACACCGGACGGCCCACCGGCCGGGCGGGCGTCCCGGCCAACGTGCCCAAGCCCGACCTGCGTTCACTGCCGGCCTGGGGCATCGCCGTCACCGACGGCGAGGAGGGGGACGTCCCCGGCAAGGACTATCTCGCCTTCAGCGCCAACGTCTGGAACGCCGGACCCGCCCCGCTCGTCGTGGACGGATTCCGCAGCCCCGGCGCGGAGTTGATGGACTCCTACCAGTACTTCTACGACGCCGACGGCAAGCAGGTCGGGTACACGCCCAGCGGCACCATGGAGTGGGACCCGCGCGTGGGTCACGAGCACTGGCACTTCACGGACTTCGCCAGCTACCGGCTGCTGAGTGCGGACCAGACCCAGCAGGAGCGCAGCGGCAAGGAGGCGTTCTGCCTGGCCAACACCGACGCGATCGACTACACGGTGAAGAACGCCAACTGGCACCCGTACAACACGGATCTGTCGACGGCCTGCGGTGAACGCAACGCGATCTCCGTCCGCGAGGTCCTCGACGTCGGTTCCGGTGACACCTACAGCCAGTACCGCCCCGGCCAGTCCTTCGACATCACCGGCCTGGCGAACGGCACGTACTACATCCAGGTGATCGCCAACCCCGAGAAGCGCCTGCAGGAGAGCAACCTCAACAACAACATCTCCCTCCGCAAGGTCGTTCTGGGCGGTGCGCCGGGCGCCCGCACGGTGACCGTGCCGCCGTACGACCTGGTCGACGCCCCGTAGGAAAGGCCGTAGGACCGCGTACGACATCCAGGTGCCCCCGGGCCGGCGTTCTCGCCGTGCCCAAGGGCACC
>NZ_JBMNDS010000170.1:0-2974 GCF_052543295.1 Streptomyces sp. SAS_270 | reverse complement strand
CCGCCCTCCACGCGAAGTCCACGCCGAGTACGAGAAGTTGCGAATCGCCGCGTGAAATAGACGGTCAGACACCTGTCCGGCAAACGCGAGGCCCCTCAGGCTGCCTGCCACGCCTTGCTTGCGCGTGCCTTCGCCGCGCTCGCGAACTGTGCTTTCAGGAACAGGGCCGCGAGCAGGCCGGCCACGCCCGGAACCGAAGCTGCCCAACGCCACACGCCTGGAAGACCCCAGACAACTGCTACGGCCACCACGGCCAAAGCGACAACAAGGCTGAGGAGCTTCACGATCACGGCTGCGGGAACTCCACGGACAAGCCGCCATGCTGCTCTGCCTGTCTCCTGGAATGCCGCAGCGCTGCGAGCAGCCTCCCGGAAGACTTCTTCAGGGCGCTCACCGGCGAGAAGTCTCAACTCCTGTTGCTGAGCCGGCGGCAGTGAGTCCCAGGGGCCTGCCGGTTCACGGAGGGCTCGCCGCAGGTCATCCCGACGCGCGCGGGCCGCTCGCAGCCGTTCCCTGAGGCCCCGCTCCGCGATCAATTCCGCTGTCAGCCGGGACTGCCGACGCTGTTCGGACGCCAGATCCCCGTCCGTCGGAGTGGCGAGCTGAGCGAACAGTTCGGCGACCAGGCTGGCCCAGAGGTCCGTCTCCGCGTAGTGCCAGGCGTTGAACTGCACCTGACGGACCGCGGTATGGGACAACGGGTTGTCCGGCCGCGCTGCTGTCTCAACCTCTTGGCGCAGCAGGTTGAGGAAATGGCTCTTGCCTTCACCCCAGTCCCCAAACAGCCCTACCGCCAAGGGAGGCGTGGCGGTGCGCGCGGTGACCAGTTCTGCCAAGGCGGCTGCATCGTCAGTGCGGTCCAGCTCGTCCACAGCGGGAACGGCATCCGACCTGTAGGCCGGCAGGAACCTGGGCAAGGGGCGATCTTCGATGATCTCCCAGGGCCGGATCTCCTCGCGGCTCCCAGTGAACAGAGTCGGCCGGTCTCCCACCTGCCCCCAAATACCCCAGCGGACCCCAGTTGGGTGACCGGTCAGCGGTTCCCCCAGCGGTGCGCCACGGACCGGGTCCCAGAGCCTTACCGTTGCGTCGTCGCCTCCCGTGGCCAGCACGGGACGCCCCTCGATTCTGCCCCAACTCCCCCACCGCACGGTGCCGGTGTGCCCGATCAGCCCACGAGCTGTTGAAGCACCAGGACCGGCGGTGAAGAGGTTCACGACCCGACCGTCACCTCCTGCCGCCAGGACAGCCTGGCCGCCGACAGTGGCCCATTCCCCCCACAACAGGGGGCCGGCGGCCCTCGTCTCACTGACCAGCGTCACGGTGGACGAGGTGGTGTCAACGTTGGTCATCTGGACCTTGCTGCCATCACCGCCGGTAGCGAGGACGGGCTGGTGGTCGACGATCCCCCAGGCCCCCCACTGGGTGGGACCCGTGTTTTTCTCAATTCCCCGAGTCTGCCCGGGTTCCCATAGGTTCACTACCTCGTCTTGGCCACCCGTGGCCAAGACCGGATGGCCGTTGGCCATCCCCCACGCTCCCCACGAGACAGGATGGAAATGACCGTGGAGCGGATTCCCCAGCGGCAGCCCCTCGGCTGGATCCCACCACCGGACCGTTCCGTCCTCTCCCCCGCTTGCTAGCACCGGCCGTCCCTCAATGCGCTGCCATGCCCCCCACAGCACAGGACCATCATGGCCGGTGAGCGAATGCGTGACGGCCGCCAGCAACGACGGGCCCTGGCCCGATTCGAAGAGACCCCACAGGCTAATCGTCCCGTCCTCTCCCCCCGTGGCCAACACCGGCCGACGGCCAACCAACCCCCAAGCCCCCCATCGCGCAAACCCCTCGAAGCCGCGGACGGACAACCCGTCAACCTCGCTGGACGCCGAAGTGGGAAACCAGAAGCTCAGCTCGCCAAGGCCTGCTGCGGTGAGAACAGGCTGGGCGTTGACATACATCAACGCCCCCCAATCGCCAAGGGAAGTCGCGTTGGCGTTGAGTAACGGCTGGCCCAGAGGCACCCCCCGCCACCTAGGACTCGGCGTACCCGACGGTACGTGCAGCACGCCGTGGCGTTCGCTGAGTTCGCGCAGGTCGGAGTGGGCGCCGTAGATCCGGAAAGCGGTTGCGAGCATCAGGCGGAACGTCGTGGGAGCGCCGGCGTCGATCTGGAAGAAGATCTCGTTCCAGAAGTTGAGCGGGCTGGTGAACGCGGGGACCTGACCCCGCGGGAAGCCGATGTTGTCCAGCAGCAGTCGGGCCGAGTGCATGTCGCGGAAGATGTCGGCGATCGCACTGAGGAGCGTGAGCCGTTCCTGGGGAGTGAGCTGAATGTCCCGGGGCGGCTGATTCATTTCTCCAGCTGTCTCCACGCGTAGCCCCCTCCGGCCGAGCGTACGGACAAGATGTCCTCCAGAGCGACGCTGAGCGTGCTCGGCCGTGTGTCCGGATCCGCCCCACCTGCGTTCGCCGGCTGAACCTGGGCCTCACCAGGACATCGGCAGTTCGGGCATGACGGAGTATCAATACCCGCTTGTGTGGGCTTGCGCGGCCCCTTTCAGACTAATGGCCGCATGTAGGGCAGGGACCGGTATCGGCGAACTCGGACCACGCCAGAGGGTCATCGCCGGCTTCCAGTACGGCAAGCAGGGACCACCCCCGCCTGCGCGGGGAGCAGACTGCGTGACCTGCGGCTCCGTGGCCACGATGCTTGGGTTCATAAAGTTTCGGGCCCCCGCGGACCCACCCCCCAGCTCCGTGCCGCTCGGCACGGGACAGCCGTGGCTCGCCGTCCCGGTCGGTGAGCGCCGATCGCCGGCCTTGGGTGGGCGGTTACTCCGTCAGCGCGCCCATTGCCTGATCGAGCAGGTCAGCGAGGGGAACAGCGCCCTCGCCGGCCACCCACCCTCTCGCGGCCGCGTCCAGGCAGGCGAGGGCGGCTGCGACCAGCGCGGTCGGCCTGGGATCCTCG
>NZ_JBMNDS010000169.1:0-3452 GCF_052543295.1 Streptomyces sp. SAS_270 | reverse complement strand
ACCACGCGCGTGGCCACCACCCTGGACGAAGCCCGCGCCTCGGCCGGCCCCGACACCACCCTCCTGATCGCCGCCCCCGACCTGCTGACCGACCGCCAGCAGACCCGCCTGCGAACGGCGACCGCGGACTCCGACGGCCGTACGGTCCTCGTCTCCCCCGGCATCCCGTCCGTGCACACCCTGGCTCCCGGAGTCACCGCGGACCCCGCTCCCAGCTTCGACTCGACGCTCTCGCCCCGCTGCGAGCTGCCCGCCGCCCGGCGAGCGGGCACCGCCGACACCGGCGGCATCCGGTACACCGCCACCGGCCTCGACGCCGACACCTGCTACCCCAGCGACGGCCTGCCCACCCTGCTCCGGATCCCGGCAGCCGCCGGTGGCGGCGACACCGTGGTCCTCGGCGCCCCCGACATCCTCTACAACGACCGCCTCGACGAGCAGGGCAACGCCTCGCTCGCTCTTCAACTTCTCGGTTCCCGCCCCCACTTGGTCTGGTACCTCCCCTCGCTCTCCGACGACTCGGCCACCGACTCCGGCCGCCAGGGCCTCTTCGACCTGCTCCCCTCGGGCTGGCTCTGGGGCACCCTGCAGCTCTTCATCGCCGCAGCCCTGGCCGCCCTCTGGAGGGCACGCCGGCTCGGCCCCCTCGTACCCGAACGCCTCCCCGTCGCGATCCGCGCCTCCGAAACCGTCGAAGGCCGCGCCCGCCTCTACCGCAAGGCCAACGCCCGCGACCGCGCCGCCGCAGCCCTGCGCTCCACCACCCGCACCCGCCTCGCCCCCCTCGTCGGCGTACCACCCGCCCAGGCGCACACGCCCGAAGCCCTGCTCCCCGCCCTGTCCGCCCACCTCCACGGCGACGGCCAGGCCCTGCAATCCCTCCTCTTCGGCGCGCCGCCCCGCGACGACGCAGCCCTCATCTCCCTCGCCGACCAACTCGACGCCCTCGAAAGAGAGGTACGCCGTTCATGATGGCCCCGACCACTGACAACGCCGGGTACGCCGGGGATCCGGGCACCGCCCGCGCCTCCCTGGAATCCCTGCGCTCCGAGATCGCCAAAGCCGTGGTCGGCCAGGACCCCGCCGTGACCGGCCTCGTCGTCGCCCTCCTCTGCCGCGGACACGTTCTACTTGAAGGAGTCCCCGGAGTAGCGAAAACGTTGCTCGTCCGCGCCCTCGCATCCGCGCTCGAACTCGACACCAAGCGCGTCCAGTTCACTCCGGACCTGATGCCCAGCGACGTGACGGGCTCCCTCGTCTACGACGCCCGCACCGCGGAGTTCTCCTTCCAACCCGGCCCGGTCTTCACCAACCTCCTCCTCGCGGACGAGATCAACCGCACCCCTCCCAAAACCCAGTCGTCCCTCCTCGAAGCGATGGAGGAACGCCAGGTCACGGTCGACGGCACGCCGCGCCCGCTCCCCGATCCGTTCCTCGTCGCCGCGACTCAGAACCCGGTCGAGTACGAAGGCACCTACCCCCTCCCGGAAGCCCAACTGGACCGCTTCCTCCTCAAACTGACGATCCCTCTGCCCTCCCGCCAGGACGAGATCAACGTCCTCACCCGCCACGCCGAGGGCTTCAACCCACGCGACCTCCGCGCCGCCGGCGTACGCCCCGTTGCCGGCCCCGCGGACCTGGAAGCCGCCCGAGCGGCAGTCGCCAAAACAGCGATCTCCCCCGAAATCACCGCCTACGTAGTGGACATCTGCCGCGCCACCCGCGAATCCCCATCCCTCACGCTGGGCGTTTCCCCCCGCGGAGCCACAGCCCTCCTCGCCACCTCACGCGCCTGGGCATGGCTGACAGGCCGCGACTACGTCATCCCGGACGACGTGAAGGCATTGGCCCTGCCGACCCTCCGTCACCGCATCCAACTCCGTCCGGAGGCCGAAATGGAGGGCGTGACGGCCGACTCCGTCATCACCGCGATCCTCGCCCACGTCCCCGTGCCCCGCTGATGGCACTCACCGGCCGCGCCGCCCTCCTGGCGGCCCTCGGCACGCTCCCTGTCGGCATCTGGGAACCGAGCTGGACAGGCATCCTCGCCGTGAACGCCCCGCTGGCCCTGGCCTGCGCCTGCGACGCGGCCCTGGCCGCACCCGTACGTCGCCTCGGCCTGACGCGCTCCGGCGACACCTCAGTACGTCTCGGCGACACCGCCGACGTCACCCTGACCGTCACCAACCCGTCAGGGCGCCCGCTACGCGCCCATCTCCGCGACGCCTGGCCCCCGAGCAGCTGGGAGTCCGGCACCGAGGTAACCGCCTCCCGCCACCGCGTGACGGTCCCTGCGGGCGAACGCCGCCGACTGACAACCCGCCTGCGCCCGACCCGCCGCGGCGACCGCATGGCCGACCGCGTCACCATTCGTTCGTACGGCCCCCTCGGCCTCTTCTCTCGCCAGGGCACCCACAAGGTCCCCTGGACGGTACGCGTCCTGCCGCCCTTCGCCAGCCGCAAACACCTCCCCTCGAAACTGGCCCGCCTGCGCGAACTCGACGGCCGCACCAGCGTGCTGACCCGAGGCCAGGGCACGGAGTTCGACAGCCTGCGCGAGTACGTCCCGGGCGACGACACCCGCTCCATCGACTGGCGCGCCACGGCCCGCCGGACCACGGTCGCCGTACGCACCTGGCGTCCCGAACGCGATCGCCGCATCCTTCTGGTCCTGGACACGGGCCGCACATCGGCGGGCCGCGTGGGCGACGCCCCACGCCTCGACGCCTCCATGGACGCCGCCCTTCTCCTGGCCGCTCTGGCCTCCCGGGCCGGCGACCGCGTGGACCTCCTCGCATACGACCGCCGTGTCCGCGCCCTGGTGCAGGGCCGGGCGGCTCGCGATGTCCTTCCGTCCCTGGTCAACGCGATGGCCACGCTGGAACCGGAACTCATCGAGACGGACGCTCGCGGCCTCACGGCAACTGCCCTCCGTACGGCACCCCGCCGTTCCCTGCTCGTACTGCTGACCAGCCTCGACGCGGCCCCCATCGAAGAAGGCCTCCTCCCGGTCCTCTCCCGTCTCACCCAGCGTCATACGGTCCTGGTCGCCTCGGTCGCCGACCCGCACATCGCCGCCATGGCAACGGCCCGGGGAAACACCGACGCGGTGTACGAGGCGGCAGCCGCGGCACAAGCCCAGGCGGAGCGCCATCGCACTGCCGAGCAACTCCGCCGTCACGATGTCACTGTCGTCGACGCGATTCCGGACGAACTGGCTCCTGCTCTCGCGGATGCCTATCTGGCTCTGAAGGCCGCAGGCCGCCTGTGACGGACAAAGGGAAAAGGGGGCCTCTTGTTTCAAGAGGCCCCCTTAAACGCAGAAAACCCCCGCACCAAAGGTGCGGGGGTTTTCTTTAAAAGGAGTTCGGCGGCGTCCTACTCTCCCACAGGGTCCCCCCTGCAGTACCATCGGCGCTGTGAGGCTTAGCTTCCGGGTTCGGAATGTAACC
>NZ_JBMNDS010000168.1:0-3742 GCF_052543295.1 Streptomyces sp. SAS_270 | reverse complement strand
CGTTCCCAAGAGCGAGGTCGAGGAACTCGTCCTCGAAGAGGTCCCCGACATCGGCTACGAGCAGATCGGCGGTCTGGGCGGCCAGATCGAGATGATCCGAGACGCGGTCGAGCTCCCGTACCTCTACCCCGACCTCTTCAAGGAGGGGTTGGGCTTGGGACCATCCCCGCGGGTGCGGAGAGCAGCAAGGATCGGGGCACTCTTGCCGGAAGAAGGGGGCTGGCTGGGCAAGCTGCTCGCGCCCTTCGTGGGCGACTCATCACTGTAGACACCGTAGGCGCCATCTTCCCTTCGACGTAATGCCCAACAGCGCCACTCAGGCGGTGTCGCGGTCCACAACACCGCCTCCCGCAGAACCTTCATCTTGTATAGCTCTCTGGCCTGCCGCCAAGACGTGTGACGGCACTCCGCCTATGTCAGCTGAGGTCCGGGCGTCAGACGGCGCCACGCGGCGCGCAAAGTCCCGCGCTCCGGGCACGGGGCGTGGCTGGTGCAGCAAACGCACGGCGAGCATGCACACGCTCGCGCGGCAGGTCTCCTGTGGCGGCGATGCTGCGGGCCCGCTCGACGGCCGCGCCGGCATCACCGAGCAGATGGTGTACCGACACCTCGTGCAGGGCGACTTGGGCCGTACCGAAGTAGGCGGCGCCTGCGGTGGGAATGCCGTCGTGGCTGAGCTCGGCAGCACGACCTCGGGCCTCGGCGAGCAGGGTGTGCGCGGTGTCCCGGTCGCCCGCCTTGGCCGCGCTGTAGGCAGCGGTGGCGAGCAGGTTGCCCTGAACTGACAGGCGCCCGGCGGAATCCGGGGTGCGGGCTGCACCGAGCCGGTCGGCGGCCCGTACGGCGACCGCGACTGCCCGCCCGTACTGCCCGTAGCGCCGGTGGGCGCTGGAGACCATCCGGTGGGCCTCGGCCAGGACCAGCGGCGCGTCCACCGCGGCCGCCGCCGACACGGCGCGGTCCGCAGTGATCGCTGTCAGCCGGTCGTCACCGAGTTTGATGCACAACCGGGCCGCCACGGCGAACAGTTCGGCGCTCGCGCGCTGCCCCGGTTCGCCGCCGCAGGCCTGCGCGAGCGCGAGACGCTGCGGCAGGGCACGGGCGAGCGCGTCATACCGGCAGGCGAGCACATCCGATCGGGAGGCGGTGACCGCGAGTGCCGCGGCCTCGGCGGTCGGCTCCACGGCGAGCGTCGGCGGCCCGTACAGCAACAGGTCCTCCAGACCGGAAAGCGAGGCGGGAGCCGGTGAAGCGGCCGCAGGAAGCGACGAGCCCAGCACCGAGGCCGCAGAGGCCCAGGCCAGCAGTTCCCGACGGCGCATCGGATCGTCCTCCTCACGTGCTTGGGCGGTCACTGTAGTGGTGCGCGGCGGCATCAGCCCCAGCACCGCGCCCAACACTGCACGAGGCATGCCCACCGAGTCCGCGATCTGCCGCAGCATCCCCACGTCGACCGGGAGGGCCCGGTGCTCCAGACGCGAGATGGTCGAGGCCGAGCAGCCGACCCGGTCGCCGAGATCCCCCTGCCTCCAGCCGCGCGCCTCGCGGCCCAGACGCACCAGGGATCCCGCGTCGCCGGCCGCCACCAGGCGCCGCACACGCGGAGAAGCCCACAGCGGATCGTGTGCGCGCATCGCACCCCCCGACCTGGCACGGCCCAGTCTGTCCACGCTACGAGCCCACCGGGGGCCTGTCACCGGCGTGTGCACGATGCGCAAACGCCTTGCACAGTCCGGCAGTTCACTCCCCCGCGGCCGCGGGGGCGCAGTGTGCTGTGAGGCACCGTCCCCCGAGCGAGGGAGTCCACCCATGGCAACCGCAGTCCAGATCCGTGACCCGAAGACGTTCGTCGACCCGGCGGTGTGGGACCGGGAAATCGCACTGCTCGTACGAGACAACCCCTTCGACGTGGTGATGGCCGAACGGCTCTTCGGCCAAGCCATCGCCTACCTGATCACCGCCATGGAGAAGTGGGGGCAGGGCCTGGAGATCGGATGCGGCGCACTGGTCGACACCGACGTACACGCGTTCATCCTGGACACCATCAACTACCGGGCGTTCTGCGCACGCCACTTCAACGGCGGGTTCCTGGAGCATGTGCCGGAGATCGACCGCAAGGCCGATGGCACCGTGATGCGCACCGCGCAGATCATCGCCGGCAACGGCTTTGCCATCGACCTCCCGCTGTGGGAGGCGGACGCGGCGAAGTGCTCGCCCTGCACGCCGGGATCCAACTGCCACTGACCAGGCCGCGCAGGGCCGGAAACCACACGGTGCGGTTTCCGGCCCTGCGTTGTGCCCTTACCGGCCACAGCGACACGAGCGACCCGCACGGGCGAAAAAACGGCATCCGACGGCGATCAGTAGCGTGGGCGGCCCCATCCTCCCCACGACGAGGCCGCAGCCCCATGCCGACCATCACCGATCACACCGCCTACTGGGACCACTACGCCCAGGGAGTCGCCGACGAGAACCGGGATGAGGCGCTGGCAAACGCGTTCGGCTGGACCCAGTACGACACTCACGGTCCCGGCGCCGAACTCCTCGGCCAGCCGCAAACTACTCTCGAACTCGGCTTCGGCCGCGGAAACGCCGTAGCCGCCCTGGCCACCCACGGTGTTCAAGCACACGGCGTGGACCTCTCAGCCGTGCAGTGCACCAAGGCCCGCGAACGCTGGGGCGATCTGGCCGGCGCCCGCTTCATCGAGGCCAACGTGCTCGACTACCTCGACCGCCCCGGAGAGCCTTACGACGCGGTCTATTCGATCTGGGGCGCCCTCTGGTTCACCGACCCTGAGGCCCTGTTGCCCCTGATCCACAACAGACTCGTACCCGGCGGACGCCTGGTGTTCTCCCAGGCCCCCCCCCGTGCCCGGATCCACCGGCATCCAGGGCATGTACGGAGCAGGATTCAAAGGGCGCCGAACGTGGATCTACCGATGGGCATACGAACCCGACGGATGGACCAACATCCTCACCAGACACGGATACCGCAACATCAACGCCCGAGTACTCGACGCCCCCAACCCCGAGAACGTCGGCACACTCATGGTCGAAGCACACGCTCCCGACAACTGACCGCCAACTCCAAAGACCAGACACCCCATTGCGGGACCACCAAGAAGGCATTTGCGATAGTCGCGCTGCGGCCCGGGTTGAGACCATCCGGGCGCGAAAAGCAGGCGGTTTGCGGCCTGCTGGGCTGCGTCGCGAAGGGACCATCCCCGCGTACGCGGGGAGCAGTTCAACGGCCTGGCCGCGCTGACCGGTCAGCCATTGGGCATGCTGACTGACGTTGGAAAATGTGGCCTAACCTTGCACCTGAGCGTCCCCGCCGCACGTATCACCGGGAGTTGGTGAGAGCTGGCTCCCTCGGCGGACGGGACAGGCAGGGGTGGCCAGCAGCCCTCCAGAAGCGAGTGTTCTGGGCCGACGGCGGAATCGTCATGCAGCCGCCGACCGGTTGTGTCACTGGAGGGAGTGGTTTCGAGCCGACTCCTGTCGCTGCTCGTTCCAGAGGTCGGTGAGCTCGCCGAGTGCGCTGTTGGTGCGGCCGAGTTCCCAGAGCAGGTAGATGCTGGCTCCGGCGAATGGGATCCATTCACCCCAGTGGAAGATGAGCACCGGCATATGCAGCAGGCCGTGAGGGGCCACGAAGTTTCCGGACAGGGATCCAATAGGGTTGTCCTGAACAGGAAACGAGGAAGAAGTGGCGCCACCCAGCAAGTACTCGCCGGAGTTC
>NZ_JBMNDS010000167.1:0-3811 GCF_052543295.1 Streptomyces sp. SAS_270 | reverse complement strand
CGGCCGCCTGCAGGTGCAGGACCCGGCCGACCACGAAGCCGATCCCCTGCTGTACTACCGCGCCGCCTTCCGCCGCCCCGCGGCGGCCTAGCCGACGCCGGCACCACCCGATCACGCCCATCCCAAGGAGCAGACACACCATGCGATTCGGCCTCATCTACCACCACCAGCTTCCCCGCCCCTGGCAGCAGGGCAGCGAGGAGCGGCTGTTCAACGAGTCCCTGGCGCAGATCGAGTTGGCCGACCGGCTCGGCCTGGACTACGCCTGGGCGACCGAGCACCACTTCCTGGAGGAGTACTCGCACTCCGGCGCCCCCGAGGTGTTCCTCGGCGCCGCCGCCGCCCGCACCCGCGACATCCGCCTGGCGCACGGCATCGTCCAGCTGCCCTCGGCCGTCAACCACCCCGTCCGCGTCGCCGAACGCATCGCCACCCTGGACCTGATCTCCGGCGGCCGGGTGGAGTTCGGCTCCGGCGCCGGCAGCTCCCAGCTGGAGCTGGCCGCCTTCGGCGTGGACCGCGAGACGAAGAAGGAGCAGTGGGCGGAGTCCCTCAAGGTCATCACCCGGCTGCTGTCCGAGGAGCCGTTCACCGGCCACCAGGGCCCCTTCGTCGACGTGCCGCCGCGCAACCTGCTGCCCAAGCCGAAGCAGACCCCCCACCCGCCGCTGTGGCTGGCCTGCAGCGCCCGCACCACCATCGAGGACGCCGCCCGCAACGGCATGGGCGCCCTGTCCTTCTCCTTCGTCTCCCCCGAGGAGGCCAAGGACTGGGTGGACGCCTACTACGGCATCATCCAGTCCGAGGAGTGCAAGCCGCTGGGCCTCGACGTCAACCCCAACTTCTCCGTCGTCGTGCCCTTCATGTGCCACCAGGACGAGGACACCGCCCTCGACCGCGGCCTGGAGGGCGCCCACTTCTTCAGCTACGCGCTGATGCACTACTACATCTCCGGCGACCACAAGCCGGGCGTCACCAGCGTGTGGGAGGAGTTCCAGAAGAACCGCGCGAGCGTGGGCCTGGTCCGCGAGCCGGCCGCCCCCGCCGGCGACGCCGAGGAGCAGCCCGAGGACGTCAAGAACATGCTCGAGCAGATCACCGCGCTGCGCCGCGGCATCGGCACCCCCGAGCAGATCGCCGACATGGTCCGCCGCTACGAGGCGGCCGGCGTCGACCAGATCATCTTCTCCGTGCAGATCGGCAAGAACCGGCACGAGCACATCATGGAGTCCCTGGAACTGTTCGCCGCCGAGGTGCTGCCGCTGTTCGCGCCGCACCGCGACGCCGTGGACGAGGCCAAGCGCGACCGGCTGGAGCCCGCCGTGCGGGCCGCGCTGTCCCGTGTGGAGAAGGACACCGCGGACGTCAGCGACTACGTCATCGTGCCGGAGCTGAGGGCCTGAGGGACGGCACACGCCACCTGGGGCGCACCCGCCCCGCGACCGCCGCCCCGCAGCCGCGCCGGGCGCGCCCGCCCGGCGCGCCCGGGCAGCGGCACCCGCCCCACCCCGCTCAGGGCGGCGCCGGGCAGGGGAGCAGGGGTCGACACAGGGGTGGCGCCACCGCGGACAGGGGTTGTTGAGCCCATGGGAAATCCTTGACCTTTTCATTGGCATCGCTTTCCCGACCGCGACCTACCAGGAGACCCCCTATGACTGACGGCAGCAGGCGGTTCGCCATGGCCCTGTGCGGCAAACGGGCCAAGTGGCTGGTGCTGGTCGGCTGGTTGATCGTGACCGCCGCCCTCGGGCCACTGGCCGGGAAACTCGACGACGTCAAGGACGAGGGCAGCACCGCCGTCCTGCCCCGGCACGCCGAGTCGGTGCAAGTCCTGCACGAGCTGGAGAAGTTCCGTACCGACCACGACGTGATCGCCGCGGTGACGGTGTACAGCCGCACCTCGGGCATCACCCAGGCGGACCGCGACAAGAGCGCCCGGGACCGGGCCGCCTTCCGCGGACACCTCGCCAAGGGCGCCACGATGCCGGCCACCACGGCCTCCAAGGACGGCAAGGCCCTCATGGTCGTCGTCCCCCTCAAGCGGGTGGACGGCGACGCGACGGCCGACGAGATCAAAAAGATGCGCGCCACCGCCCGCGCCGGCGCCCCCGCCGGACTCGACGTGGAGATCGGCGGCCCGGCGGGCCAGCAGAGCGACTACGTGGGGGCGTTCGAGAACCTCGACGCGAACCTGATGGCCATCACCGGCACCGTCGTGATCGTGCTGCTGCTGCTCATCTACCGCAGCCCGTTCCTGTGGCTGTTCCCCGTCGTGTCGGTCGGCCTGTGCCTGGCGGCGACCCAGGGCACCGCCTACCTGCTCGCCCGCCACGCCGACCTGCCCGTCGACCCGGGCAGCGCCAGCATCCTGATGGTCCTGGCCTTCGGCGTCGGCACCGACTACGCCCTGCTCCTGATCGCCCGTTACCGCGAGGAGCTGCACCGCCACGAGGACCGGCACGTCGCCATGGCAGTGGCGCTGCGCAAGGCCGGACCGGCCATCATCGCCTCCGGCGCCACCGTGGTGGCCGGACTGCTGTGCCTGGCCGTCGCCGACATCAACTCCTCGCGCAGCCTGGGCCTGGTCGGCGCGGTCGGCGTCCTGTGGTCGTTCGTGGCGATGCTCACCGCGCTGCCCGCCCTGCTGGTGATCGCCGGCCGCTGGGTCTTCTTGCCCTTCCGGCCCAAGTACGGCACCGAGCCCCGCTCGCAGCGCAGCGTCTGGGGCAAGGTCGGCGCCGCCGTCGCCAGGCGCCCGCGCCCGGCCTGGGTGCTCTCCTTCATCCTGATCGGCGCGGCCGCGGCCACCGTCCTCGGCGTGCACGTGGGCATCGGCCAGGCCGAGGTCTTCCAGGACAAGCCGGAGTCCGTCGTCGCCCAGGAACGCATCGCCCACCACTACCCGGCAGGCGCCTCGGGGCCGGCCGTCGTGGTGGCCCGCGCCGCCAACGCCGACGCGGTCCTCAAGGCGGTCCGCGCCACCGGCGGAGTGGCCTCCGCACTGACCCCGACCCGCTCCCCGGACGGCTCCCTGATCTCCATCGAGGCCGTCCTGAAGGACGCGCCCGACAGTTCCGGCGCCGCCTCGACCGTCGACGCGCTGCGCAAGGCCGTGCACGCGGTGCCCGGCGCCCAGGCCGTGGTGGGCGGTCAGGCGGCCGAACGCTCCGACACCCAGCGGGCCGCCGACAGCGACCTGCGGGCCGTCATCCCGCTGGTCCTCGGCGTCATCCTGCTGGTCCTCATCCTGCTGCTGCGCTCGCTCGTCGCCCCGCTGCTGCTCCTGCTGACCGTGGCGGTCTCCTACCTCGCCGCGCTCGGCGCGAGCAACCTCGTCTTCGAACGGGTCCTGGGACACAGCGGCGTCGACTGGACCATCCCGCTGGTGGCCTTCGTGTTCCTGGCCGCCCTCGGCATCGACTACAACATCTTCCTGATGACCCGGGTCAGGGAGGAGACCCGCGCGCACGGCCACGAACAGGGCGTGGTGCGCGCGCTGGCCGGCACCGGCGGGGTCATCTCCTCCGCGGGCGTGGTCCTCGCCGCCACCTTCGCGGTGTTCGCCGCGATGCCGGTGACCAACATGATCCAGATGGGCATCGTGGTCGCCCTCGGCATCCTGGTGGACACCTTCCTGGTCCGTACGGTCCTGGTGCCCGCGCTCGTCCTGGACGCGGGCAGGGCCACCTGGTGGCCCGGCAGGCTCTTCCGCGACCTGGGCCGGCGCAGCCGGTCGGTGACCGTGGCGGGCCACTACCCCGCCGACTCGCGGACCGACGCGCGACTGTGAGCGAACCCGGGGCCGGGGGGG
>NZ_JBMNDS010000166.1:0-4173 GCF_052543295.1 Streptomyces sp. SAS_270 | reverse complement strand
GGCGACGGCCAACTGCCGTCCCCCGCCGGGCATGGCGCCGTCCCCACGAGGCGCCAGGACCACTGGGTCCGGCCGACGCCCCTGGTCGAGACCGTGGTCGAGTGTCAAGTCCCCTACTTCTCTGGCCTGCCCTCCACCTGCTCCTGGGAAGCCTCGAGCGGTGCGGGTCTGCCGCCGCCGAGGAATTCGTCACCTGCACACCGAGGGGCACCGCGGGGACACACGACGCAGCACGTCTACCGACCTGCTGACGCCTTCGACGGAACCCATGAGGACGTCTTCGCGCTCGATGCTCTGCACGTCGTCGTAGCCGACGCGGCGATGTCGACGCGCGGGGATGTGAGGAGGAGAGCATCGGCCCGGTCGTCGCCTTCGGCACCGAAGCGGAAGCGATCGAGCCGGCACACCTCGGGTGACGAGGTCGCGGCATACATCCACACAGAGGAATGGCCCGCAGGCGGGACCACGGCGGCGACCCGCGAAGGATGGATCGCACGCCTGGGCACTCGTCGCCCGTATCGAGGACGCGGGCTCGCCACAACACTCCTGGTCCGTACGCTTCATGCGCGCGCCACAGACGGCCTGACGTCAGTCGGACTCGAAGTGGGCCCCAGGAACCCCACCGCCCCTTTGACCATCTATCTGCGCACTAATTCCGCAGTGACTGCGCGACTCACCGAGTACCAGCTCACCGAAGACTGAAGCTCAAGCCCCGGACTCATTCATGAGCACCCACCGAACACGGATCTCATGTCCTGCCGGGCGCAACGAGCTCCTCACCCCAATATCCGGCGTGCACGGCCGCCGCGTCCTGGTACAGGTACGGCCCGGACACCTCTACCGTGCTCCCGCCTGCCTCGAAAACCCTGCGGCACGGCAGGTCGAGCAGTGGTTCTCTGGGGTCCGCTCCCGCGAGGACGTTCAACTCTGTGGCCGCGAGCGCGTACACGACTCGGCGGATGCCGCTCCAGTAGACGGCGCCGGAGCACATCGCACACGGTTCGGTGCTGGTGTACATGGTGGCTTCGACAAGCTGACTCGGTTCCAGCGCTCGCGAGGCCAACCTCACCAGGTT
Organism: Streptomyces sp. SAS_270; assembly: GCF_052543295.1. Classification (NCBI taxonomy): domain Bacteria; kingdom Bacillati; phylum Actinomycetota; class Actinomycetes; order Kitasatosporales; family Streptomycetaceae; genus Streptomyces; species Streptomyces sp. SAS_270. The sequence goes on along the minus strand of NZ_JBMNDS010000166.1, from coordinate 3,098 downwards.
GATCTCTGCGTGCCCGGTGAGGTCGCGTTGCGTCAGCACCGTGTTCTCGGCCATGAGCAGGACGTTTCCTGTCGAGTCGGTCAACAGCGCGCCGAATGGATGGTTGCCGTTCCTGCGTGCCCGGGCCGCAAGCTCGATGGCAGAGAGCAGGTGGGTTCGGTCCAGATCGGTCAGCTTGTTCGGCGATGTCTGCACTGCACACTCCTCAGCGTTGAACCTGACTACAGGTTATACGTATGACGGTGTCTGTGACAGAGCCTCGACATTTAAGTGAGGGGCCGGGCGCCCTGTTCTCCCTCTTCCAACTCAGCGTCGCCCGGGCCCATCTGTGCGATCCGCGGGCGGCCGAGTCGGGACGCCGCGCCGTGCAATCCAGTACCGGCATCAGGTCTGCCGTTCTCGCAGATTCCCCGGACCGGGGCGGCCTTTCTATGCCCCCTGGCCCGTTCGAAGGCACCCTGGGTCATGTCCACGGCCTGGGACGCGAAGCCCCGCATCAGCGTCTGCATGGCCATCGTGGTGAGCACATAGCAGCCGAGCTGCACGTCGCCGCCGGCGCGGGCGAGGCGGAGAGCCTGGATGAAGTGCCGCTGGGCGGCATCATGCTGGCCGACATCGAAGGCCGTCCAGCCGGCGAGCCTCGACAACTCGGCGGTCACCGAGAAGAGTTCACGGCCGATCTCGTCCGAGAAGCTGCCCTGCAGCAGCGGGCCCGCGCGGTGGTCGAGGCAGTCGGTGACCGAGTTGGCCTTCCAGTTCCCGCCGCCGTGTTTCGAGTCCCACCGCCTTGCGTCGTCGGCGGCCTCGCGCAGTTCGTCGAGGTCGGCCCGGCCGACCTGCTGGCCGCCTTTGCGGCCGGCTGTCTCATCGGCGGGGTTGACGAGCCATCGGGTGACGGGGGTCACGCCTTGCGACCTTTGCGTTACGTCCGCCCAGGCGCGCCCGCCAGGCGCGCGGCGGCAGCTGACTGCTGGCCGGCGAGGGTGGTGTGGGCTGCGATTGTTCCTGGGCGCGCAGGCGCGCCGGGATGCTCAGACCGCTGAGAGCCCCGATCTCGGCAAGCGCGTCGAGGTAGGCGAACAGTGTGTGGCAGTTGTCCGGATCGGGCCAGGCCTGCCCGGCTGCTCGTACCGGGGCAGACGCGCGGCGGTAGGCCTGGTTGCGGGCCAGGACGAGCGTCCGGCGGTGTTGCGGTCGCGCTCTTGCGGTGTCGGCCGGCCCTTCGCAGCGAGTTCGCCGCGCAGTTGGCGGTAGACGGTGTCCCGGTCCAGTTCGCGTGGCTGGCCGGTGATCCCGTGCTGCAGGATGGGCAGGAGTTCGCCGGTGAAGGCGGTATAGGTCTCCCCCGGCGGTGCAAGAGCTTGTCCGTTTGCAGGAGCGGCGGCCAGCAGGTAGCTGCCGTCGATTTCCGCCTGGTCGGCCAGGAGGTCATCGCCGCCCATCAAGCCCAGGGCCCGCCCGCTGATGCAGTTCCTCGTCACGGAGTGGCTGTCCCTTCCGCTACGGAAGCGGGTGCTGTCGCTCCAGGGTGCTGACGATGCGGCCGGTCGGGAACGAGAGCCGTCCCACCGGGACGACCCATTGGGCCCACGCTGAAAGTGGTTCCGGCAGGGGCAGCCCGGCGCTGGCAGCCGCGGCAGCAACGTGATCCATGCTGCGGAGCAGAGCCTGCCACTGCTGTGCTTGAACTGGCGTCATGTGCGGATCGGCACCGTTACGCCAGGCAGCGGGCTCCCGGTGCGGGGTCAGCGTGGTCCGAAACTGCGCCCACGTTTGATCAGGGTCGCATGCTGCGGCATGGTGCAGGTGCAAAAAGAGCGCCGGCCCCAGGGACGGGTAGGAGATGAGCGCGGCGAGCAGCACCATGCTGCTCCGGTAGGGCCAGTACGTGACCGGTTGCTGTCCATTCAGCCTGCTGCCGGGCGGGGAGACGTGCTGTTCGGCGAGGTCTGCGTTGCGATGTGCATGGCGCATCGCTGTGAGTAGGCCGTAGCTGTTGGCGAACCGCTTGACCGCCCGTGGGGTGGACACCAGCAGTGGTGGGCCAAGGAGATCCATGAGCGTGATCTCGTCTGGGGTGAGGGTCAGGGGGTCGACCCGCTCCACGACGCGGGCGGCGGGCAGCTCTGCCCAGGCATCGGACGGCTGGGTGTGTTCCTCACTGTCCGTCTCAGGTGCAGGAGCCTGCGGCTCGGTTGGTGGCACTGCTGTGTCCGCCTCCGGGGGTGTGGGGGTGGCTGGTGTCTCCGGCGTTTGGGCAGTTGTCGTGCCGACCAATGTCCGTAACAGCCGCTGGTATCCGTTCGTGTTGAGGGGCGGCAGGGTGAGAACCACCTGGAAGATCTTTTCCAGGTACTGGGTCGGGGTTGAGCGCCACAGTTCCTCGTCGTCGGGGTCGACCGAGCTCCCTTCCTCGGTTTCGTCCTGCGCGAGAGGCGAGGGCACGTCCACCAGTTCGCGGTAGTGCGAAGCAATGGAGCGCAGGAGCCATCGGGGATCGACGGCTACCACGACAACGAACAGCTCGACGGCCAGCAGCAGATGGATGGCCTCCAGCATCTCGACGACGCGCTGTGGCGGGCAGCGATCAAGATCGTCGATATAGAGGATGATCCGGTCGATCCTCGGCAGTTCGTCATCTACTTCATCGGCACGTGCCCCGCCGCTGTGGTCAGGCTGACCACCAGAGGCATCGCTGCCGGGAACCTCCGTTCCGTCTGCCAAGTCACGGCCTGGGCCCTGGGCGTGAGTGGGGATCGCCCGCTCCTGCGTGGCACTTGCCAGGAGTTCGGCCATGCGCTGGAAATCCTCGCGGATCTGTGTCATCACTCCAAGGCGGCCCCGGTAGCTGCCCTCCGTGGCCCGCTCTATGGCCAGTCCTGCCAACTGCCCGGCGGCCGTCAGGTTCTGCAGCTGTGTTTCGAACGCGTGGACCTCGGCTTCGGCGACCTCCGCGGCCGTCTCCATGCGCTGGCGCTGCTGCGTTCCGTACCGAAGGGCTGAGGGGCCACGAAGTTTCCGGACAGGGATCCAATAGGGTTGTCCTGAACAGGAAACGAGGAAGAAGTGGCGCCACCCAGCAAGTACTCGCCGGAGTT
>NZ_JBMNDS010000165.1:0-4324 GCF_052543295.1 Streptomyces sp. SAS_270 | reverse complement strand
GAACTCCGGCGAGTACTTGCTGGGTGGCGCCACTTCTTCCTCGTTTCCTGTTCAGGACAACCCTATTGGATCCCTGTCCGGAAACTTCGTGGCCCCTCAACCTGATTGCCCGGCATCAGGTGCCCGAAGACCGGATCGTCGAGCGCCGCAGTCAACATCGCTGACAATGCCTTCTTCACCTGTGTCCGGTGGGGGTCCTCCATGCCGGCAGCCTTGAGATCGGCGAAGAACCGTTTGTACTGGGGCCGTCGAGGTTCGGTGATCGGCTGATCCCCGAGCGCTGGCACCACGTGTCCGCGAAGCCGGTAGCCGTAGGTCTCCACGGTTCCGTCCCTCACGTCGTGCTCCGCCAGGAACTTCTCCACGTACTCGGCGATCGTCGGCACTGCGGCTGCTGCCTTCCGGCCGCGGTGGGGAAGAAGATCACGCCCTTCCTCGACGGCCGCTCGCTGACTGCGTTGGTAGGCGATGGCAGCCGTCTTCTTGTTCTTCGGGAAGTTCTTGGACTGCTGCCGGCCGTTCCTGTCCCGCCAGCGCGCCTGCCAGCGTTTCTCACAACCGTGATCGGCGCTCGGGACCAGGCCGGGATGCTCGGGGCACTCCAGCTCCCCCTTCTTCGGCTGGGACTTGTGCCAGCGGTCGTACGCCTCCTCCTTGGCCACATCGGCACCTCCCATTGCTCACCAGGGACGACTCACACCACCTGCCGTCTCGCTTCGACACACCGTTCGACATCCGATTCCCGATAGCGCAGCGCCCGCCCGCCCATACGGAGTGGCTGCGGACCGCGTCGTTCCACTTCCCAGGTGCTCGCCCAGTTGTAGAGCGTCTTGCGCTTGATACGGAGGCGATCCGCCGCCTCCTTGGCAGTGAGCCAGCGCTCCGGAGACGACCTCGGGTTCCCGCAGGGGTGCCGGCGCCCTCGGCCGGTTCGCACCAGGCAAAGCTGGTCGTCAAGTCGCTGGCTGCCGATCCCTCCCTGCGCCTCACCGAGTCCGGGCGCGCCCTGCTACGACTGCTGATGACCCGGGTGGTGGAGACGAAGGAACTTGACGCCTTTTTGGACACCGTCCCGCCGCACTGTGCGGGAATCCTGGCCGAGCTGGCCCAGGACGTGGCGTACACCTGGTCGCAGTTCGGTCGCGGCTTACGTGATCGCATCGAGCAGAGTAGTCGGTAGGCCGACGGCACACACCGGCGACGGATCGCCAGACACCGATGACCGAGCATCGTTCCGGTTCGCGCTCCTTGCCTTCGTTAGCCTGCGGCGCCTTTCGAAAGATGCAGCCGCAGCACTTGCGAGGCGAGGTCATAAGGTCATGGCGGATGTTGAACGACCTACCAAAGCCTGTCACGGCGATCGAACAATTCTGAAAACCAACCATCCTGTTCGCAATATCGACGCATTTTACCTAGGCAGGCAGCTCGTCATCGACCACTGCCCTCGGCAGGTGATACCCGTGCCCGAAAGTAACGATCACTTAGACAGTAGCGCCAGATCTAAAACCCCATCGCGCCGCCTCCCCTTTCCCCGATTCATGCGACGAACTCGGCCCGGGTTGACTCCGAGTGACACACGATTTCTACAGCGGATCCTCGACTTCCGGTATTTTCTGAACGGCGAGTGGTACTGGGACGTCTTCGTCGCACTCCATGATGGCCCTCTCCGGTACGGTGACCTGCTCAGAACGATCCAGGCGCGGATCCCGACGAATAACTGGACCGGCAAGTCCCACCGCAATCTCCAAGACGGAACACTGAGCCGAACCCTGAGCCGCCTCATGGAGGCAGAGCTCGTCGAGCGCGATGATCCGGAGAAGCGCTTCCCGTTCTCCACCACGTATAGGCTGACGCCAAACGCCCGCGAACTCCTGACGGTCATGTTGCCGGCCGCAGAATGGGCCGAGGCTCACATGGATCTACTTGTTCGCGTTCAGGGACGTCGGCGTAAGTCTTCCATTGAGTAGGACCTGGCTGCTCGGCGTGCTTGCCCCGCTTCACCGGTGCTTAAGGTTGCCCTCAGCGCTGAAGAAGGAACCAACCATCAAGCAGGGGGTGGGATTTCCGAATTGGGGGTGTGATATCGCTGCTGCACCACACAAAAGAAGGGCGCCGCGCCGAGAGAAATCTCAGCGCGGCGCCCTAGCGACCCACAAAGCCGACTTGCCGTTCTCAGGAACTGCAGTGCGGGAACAGAGTCCACGAACCGTAGAGGGAGATCCTATTCGGCTGATCGAGTCACCGGTCCAGTAAAGTCACTGGATCCCGATTTATTCACTCCGCGCGAGGCGCAGCGATTTTGGCAACGGTTTTCCATTACTCACCCGAAAACCGCCACAGCTACTATCACGCCGAAAGGGATTCGGCCTTTTCCAGGATCTCAGCCGCAAGTGACGTTTCCAGGATCGAAGAGAATCTCGCTCCGATATCCTCAAGGACCCTGAAAAGAAACCGACTTACCGCTGGCCGCAATTCCGCGATTGTACAGATTCCCTCAAAAGCGTCGGAGCTGGGGGAAATCGTAACAATCTCACCCTCTCGACGAAATCGAATCTCGGCGTCGGATTCCGTGAAGTGATAATCGGCGTCACTGCGTCCAGTTACGTTAAGCCTCATGCAGATGTCTGCAAGCGATAGGGCGAAGTGCAAAAGCGGCACCCACCCCAGGTCCGTCTCCCAGTAGTCGTCATCAACCCGGATAGAAACGTCACCCGGAAAGAAGGACCACAGAAGCTCGCCTCGCGTTGCGGACGCGCAGTCACGTCGATGCTCCCATCCAATAGGATCCGGGCGCTCCTCAAGCCTGCCGCCGAACTCAATCATCGGATTGGGTGCATCGTTTGGACGTTGCCGTTCTCATCGACCCAGACTCGCACCTTGGTCTCACCTTTCTCACCAATGGGTCGCCCAAGATCATGCTCGTGAGCGTGGTTACCAGACGTAGAGTCGACTTTAGTCGGCGTAGGACTGCCGCTTACCGCCTCGTTTGCCATGTCTTCAAAGTCGTCCGGATCGATGTCATCACTGAACTTGCTTCCCGTGGCAGGTGTGCCCGGCCCATGCCTCGGCAGAATGTGCACGTCGATTTGTTCATCGGACAGGCTGACCGGACCGCCGCAGTTGTGAACGAGGACCGCCGTTGCCCCTGCTAGGACATAGTACGTGTGCAGTTCGCTGACGGTCAGGTTATGAACCGTCGCCTTCAGGGTCGTCCATCGCTCGACTTCAGTGATCTGCACCTGAACGTCGGCACTGGTCCGCAGCCACTCCCCCGACGTCAGGTCACTGGCGTCGACCCACTCGCCAAGCTCCGGCACCCAGAACGGATGACCATCAGTCGCCGTGACCGAAGCGGTCTTCTCGCCCTTCTTGCCGTCGATGTCGATGGTGACCTTGACGAGGTGCTTGAGGCCGGTGCCCTTGATCTCGGCGGTAACCGTTTCAGTCTTCGTCTCGCCAGTTTCGGGATCAGTGGCCAAGACCCTGTCGCCGATGTCGACGTCCTTGATCCTCTTCGTCGACCCGTCGGCCATCAACACCTTGGTATCGGGTGTGAAGCTGTTCTTCACCACGCACTCAGCGGCGTCCTCGAGCTTGTCCGCGGCCTTCTTGCTCCGCTTCCAGCCCTTGAAGGCGTCCCACAGCTTCTCGCCCAGCCCGAAGATGCGCTTGCCGAGGGCATACGCCTTGTCGAGCCGGTACCAGTACTTCGACGCCAGCCGTCCGATCGGACCACCACTGATGAGCGAGGAGACGATGTTGACGGCTGTCGCGCCGCACGAACCCAGGCTTCCGGTCGTGAAGCAGTCCAGTGCGTCCGTGATGCCTAGTTCGTCCGCGACGATCGAGGCTAGTTCTTTGGCGATTGCTATCGCGCGCTGCTTGGCCGCGTCCGCCTCGGCCTGGGCCGCGCGCTTCTTGACCGCGGCCGCGGAGGAGTAGCCGATGGCCTGAGCCAGCGTGACGCCGGCGGCCGCTGCGTTCTGCGAGACCTTCGGTGCGCCCGGCTCGTGACCGGGAGTGGTGTTCTCGCACAGCTGGCACGGCCGGGTCGGGCAGTCGATGTCCGCGCACGTGCCGCTGGGGTCGGCGTTGGCGACCGGGTTGTTGTTCCCGTAGGCGTAGCCGTTGATCTGCTGTGGGTTGTCGTAGTTGATGACGGGGTCGGCCGAGATGAAGCGGCCCGTGTCCGAGTCGTACTCGCGTGCCCCCAGTGTCGTCAGGCGGGTCTGCCGCACGATCGGGTGACATCTGAACTGGCTTGCCCTGTGGGGCGGGTGGGAAGGATGTCGCTGTGCCCAAGCCTTATCCGGAGGAGTTCCGC
>NZ_JBMNDS010000164.1:0-4997 GCF_052543295.1 Streptomyces sp. SAS_270 | reverse complement strand
CCTGGTCGCCAGGACGGCAGATGGACCTCGTAGACGGAGAACGGCGCCTCGTGCACCGGGCGGCCCGCCCGCCGGTCCATCCAGTCCTCGTCCCGCCATGTGTGGTGCGAGGCGTGCACGACCGAGGACGTGTTGGGCGGCACCTCGGTGCGGCGCGCCACCGGGTCGGCACGCAGGGTGTGCGTGCCGTCGGGGCGCGTGATGTCGAACTTGTACAGCTCGCCCTCGCCGATCGACGGCACGAACAGCTCCCACACCCCGGAGCCGCCGAGCGAACGCATCGGATATCCCGTGCCGTCCCAGAAGTTGAAGGTGCCCGCCAGCCGTACGCCCCGCGCGTTCGGCGCCCACACCGTGAAGCGGGTGCCCGTCACACCCTGGTGCACCATCGGCTCGGCACCCAGCGCCTTCCACAACTGCTCGTGGCGTCCCTCGCCGAGCAGATGCAGGTCGAACCCGCTGATCGCGGGCAGGAAGCGGTAGGCGTCCTCGGTCTCCAGGACCGAGCCCTCGTAGGCGATCTCCAGCCGGTAGGCCTCCGGGACCGCGCGCAGCGGAAGCACCCCCGAGAAGAAGCCGTCCCCGTCGTCGCGCAGTTGGGCCCGAAGGTCGTCCATGACGACGGTCACCGACAGCGCGTAGGGGCGCAGCGCGCGGAACGCCACACCCTCCGCCACCGGGTGTGCGCCCAGTACGCCGTGCGGGTCGTGGTGCGTGCCGCCGAGCAGCCGCTCGCGGTCCTCGCCCTCCAGGACGGCGGAGCCGTTGCCGACCACCACCGGCTCGGCCACCCGGGGCTGTGCACGCTTCTCGACCACCGTCTTCTTGACCGCCGTCTTCTTGGCGGGCACCTTCTTCGCGACTGCCTTCTTCGCGATGGCCTTCTCGGCCGCCGGTTTCCCACCGGCGGTCTTCTTCACCGCGGCCTTCTTCGCCACCGTCTTCTTCGGCACCGGCTCTTTCGCCGCGGCCTTCTTGGCCGGCGCCTTCTCGGCGCCGGCTGTCTTCTTCTTCGCGCTCGCCGCCGCCTTCTTCGGCGTCGCTGCGGTCTTCTTCGCGCTCGTGCCGTTCTTCTCGGGGCTGTCGTCGGACGGGGGGCGGGGGGTCACGGGCAGGGCCTCCTCGGCAGGGGGTGTCGCGGTCGGGCGGGTCAGAGGGCGTGCTCGGGAGCGCCGTCGTCCGCGGCGAGCCTGCGCACCGCGGCCATCGGCACCGGAAGCCAGTCGGGCCGGTGCCGGGCCTCGTACAGGACTTCGTAGATCGCCTTGTCGGTCTCGTACGCGCGCAGCAGTACGGGATCGGTGCGCGGGTCGCGCCCGCTGACCTCGGCGTATCCGGTGCAGTACGCGGCCCGGCAGGCGTCGGCCCAGCCGGGCGCCGGGGAGTGCCCCGACAGGGCGGCGTAGTCGAAGGAGCGGAGCATGCCCGCGATGTCACGGACCGGCGGCTGCGGCATCCGGCGCTCGGCGAGCGGCTTGGACGGCTCGCCCTCGAAGTCGATCAGCGACCAGGCGCCGTCGGGCGAGCGCAGGCACTGCCCGAGGTGCAGGTCGCCATGGATGCGCTGGGCGGTCCAGGTGCGTCCCTCGGCGGCGAGGTCGGCCAGCGCCTCGAAAGCGGTGCGCAGGCCTGGGGCGTACCTCCGCAGCGCGGGCACCGCCTGCGCGACGACCTCCAGACGGTCGGTCATGCCGTCGACCAGCAACTGCATCTGGGCGTGGCCGAGGGTGACCGTGGGCAGTGCGCGGGCGAGCGCCGTGTGCACCTCGGCCGTGGCCCGGCCCAGCGCGTGTGCCTCCGCGCCGAAGTCCTCGCCCTTGGCCAGCTCGCGCAGGGCCAGCTCCCAGCCGTCGGCCGCGCCCTGGAGGAAGGGCTGCAGCACACCGAGGACATAGGTCTCGTCGCCGGTGTCCTCGACCTCCGCCCGCAGCCATGCCGCCGGTGCGGGCACCCGGGGGCAGCCCTGCCGGGCGAGGGCCAGCGGCAGTTCGAGGTCCGGGTTGATCCCCGGCACGATCCGGCGCAGCAGCTTCAGGATGAACGTATCTCCGTACACGAGCGAGGAGTTGGACTGTTCCGACGTCACCAGCCGGGGCACCAGATCACTGCGGATCTCCCGCTGCCGGTCGCCCTCGAAGCGCAGCGCGCCGATGCGGGACTGCGTGCGCAGCGCTTCGAGGAGCACTCCGCCGGGCCGTGGGTCGTGCAGCGCCTCGTACACCGTGCGCCCGGCCAGCGGTCCTTCCTTGAGGTGCCCGATCAGCGCGGGCGCCAGCCGCGGTGGCAGTGCCTCGCGTACGCCGATCAGCAACTGGTAGCAGTCGGCGGGATGGGAGAGGGCACCCTGCGCGGGGGTCGGCGGCTGATGAGCGCGTACGAGCAGGTGGTACAGGCCGAGCTGGGTGTCCGCGGGCAGCAGCTCGGTGGCCGCGACCAGCGAGAACCCGCTGACCGGCCGCCCCTTGCCCGCGAACCAGCGCTGTCGCGGCAGCCACTCCCGCAACAGCGGGTCCAGCGACGCGAGCAGACCGGGAGGTGCGGCAGAGCGAGGTGCGCCGGCGGATCGTGTGACTGCTTCCGACATGGCGTCGCGTCCTTTCCCCGGGAGACTCGGGGTGTTACTGATGCGTGCCCAGGGCGGGACGGTGAAAACCGCCCCGCCCTGCCTTCTACGCAGCGTCCTTGCGGAGCCGGAACCAGTAGAAGCCGTGGCCTGCCAGGGTGAGCAGGTACGGGAGCTCCCCGATGGCGGGGAAGCGGACGCCGCCGATCAGCTCGACCGGGTGGCGGCCGTTGAAGGCGCTCAGATCCAGCTCGGTGGGCTGGGCGAAGCGGGAGAAGTTGTGCACGCACAGGACGAGATCGTCCTTGTACTCCCGCAGGAACGCGATCACCGCCGGGTTGGAGGACAGCAGTTCCGTGTACGACCCGAGGCCGAACGCCTTGTTCTGCTTACGGATCTCGATCATCCGCCGGGTCCAGTGCAGCAGGCTCGACGGCGAGGACATGGACGCCTCGACGTTGGTGACCTGGTAGCCGTAGACCGGATCCATGATCGTGGGCAGGAAGAGACGGCCGGGGTCGCACGAGGAGAACCCCGCGTTCCTGTCCGGGGTCCACTGCATCGGCGTACGCACGGCATCGCGGTCGCCGAGCCAGATGTTGTCGCCCATGCCGATCTCGTCGCCGTAGTAGAGGATCGGCGAGCCGGGCAGGGACAGCAGCAGGGCGGTGAACAGTTCGATCTGGTTGCGGTCGTTGTCCAGCAGGGGGGCCAGCCGCCGGCGGATGCCGATGTTGGCGCGCATACGCGGGTCCTTGGCGTACTCCGCGTACATGTAGTCGCGTTCCTCGTCGGTGACCATTTCCAGCGTCAGCTCGTCGTGGTTGCGCAGGAAGATGCCCCACTGGCAGTTGTTGGGGATGGCCGGGGTCTTGGCGAGGATTTCCGAGACGGGGTAGCGCGATTCACGGCGTACGGCCATGAAGATGCGCGGCATCACCGGGAAGTGGAAGGCCATGTGGCACTCGTCGCCGCCGGAGGGGAAGTCGCCGAAGTAGTCGACGACGTCCTCGGGCCACTGGTTCGCCTCCGCGAGCAGCACTGTGTCCGGATAGTGCGTGTCGATCTCCTTGCGGACCCGCTTGAGGAACTCGTGGGTCTGCGGGAGGTTCTCGCAGTTGGTCCCCTCCACCTGGTAGAGGTACGGCACCGCGTCCAGCCGGAAGCCGTCGATGCCCAGGTCCAGCCAGAACCGCAGCGCGGAGACGATCTCCTCCTGCACGGCCGGGTTCTCGTAGTTCAGGTCGGGCTGGTGGGAGAAGAAGCGGTGCCAGTAGTACTGCTTGCGGACCGGGTCGAAGGTCCAGTTGGAGGCCTCGGTGTCGACGAAGATGATCCGGGCGTCCTGGTACTGCTTGTCGTCGTCGGCCCAGACGTAGTAGTCGCCGTAGGGGCCGGTGGGGTCGTTCCTGGACTCCTGGAACCACGGGTGCTGGTCGCTGGTGTGGTTCATGACGAAGTCGATGATCACGCGCATGCCGCGCTGGTGGGCGGCGTCCACGAACTCGACGAAGTCGGCGAGGTCGCCGAACTCGGGCAGCACCGCGGTGTAGTCGGAGACGTCGTAGCCGCCGTCGCGGAGCGGGGACTTGAAGAACGGCGGCAGCCACAGGCAGTCGACGCCGAGCCACTGCAGGTAGTCGAGTTTGGCGGTGAGGCCCTTGAGGTCGCCGACACCGTCGCCGTTGCTGTCCTGGAAGGAGCGGACCAGCACCTCGTAGAAGACGGCGCGTTTGAACCACTCCGGGTCCCGGTCCTTGGCGGGGGTGTCCTCGAAGGTGTCCGGGACGGGCTCGTTGACGATCATGTTGTGGGTGACCCTCCGATCTGCGGTGAGGACGGTCGCAGGACGGTCAGGATGTGCGCGGGCCGGTGGCCCGGTTCGAGGCGCACATAGTTCGCCCTGCCCCAGTGATAGGTCTCGCCGGTGAGCTCGTCGCGCACCGGCACGGACTCGTGCCAGTCCAGGCCGAGTTGCGGCATGTCCAACGAGACCGTGGCCTCCTGGGTGTGGTGGGGGTCGAGGTTGACCACCACCACAACCGTGTTCGAACCGCCGACGTCCGCCACGGACTTCGAGTACGCGATCACCTCTTCCTTGTCCGTGTGGTGGAAGTGGAGATCGCGCAGCTGCCGCAGCGCCGGACTGCGCCGCCTGATCGCGTTGAGCGCGCCTATCAATGGCGCGATGCTACGTCCCTCGCGCTCGGCCGACTCCCAGTCGCGCGGACGCAGTTGGTACTTCTCGGAGTGCAGGTACTCCTCGCTGCCCTCGCGCAAGGCACGGTTCTCGCAGAGTTCGAAGCCGCTGTACACGCCCCACGTCGGAGACAGCGTGGCCGCGAGCACCGCCCGCAGCTCGAAGGCGGGACGCCCGCCGTGCTGCAGGAACTCGTGGAGGATGTCGGGGGTGTTGACGAAGAAGTTGGGCCGC
>NZ_JBMNDS010000163.1:3672-5085 GCF_052543295.1 Streptomyces sp. SAS_270 | reverse complement strand
ACACAGTGGACGCGAGCAACTGAGGACAAGCCCTCGGCCTATTAGTACCAGTCACCTCCAGCGGTTACCCGCCTTCCAGATCTGGCCTATCAACCCAGTCGTCTACTGGGAGCCTTAACCCCTCAAAGGGGGTGGGAATACTCATCTCGAAGCAGGCTTCCCGCTTAGATGCTTTCAGCGGTTATCCCTCCCGAACGTAGCCAACCAGCCATGCCCTTGGCAGGACAACTGGCACACCAGAGGTTCGTCCGTCCCGGTCCTCTCGTACTAGGGACAGCCCTTCTCAATATTCCTACGCGCACAGCGGATAGGGACCGAACTGTCTCACGACGTTCTAAACCCAGCTCGCGTACCGCTTTAATGGGCGAACAGCCCAACCCTTGGGACCGACTCCAGCCCCAGGATGCGACGAGCCGACATCGAGGTGCCAAACCATCCCGTCGATATGGACTCTTGGGGAAGATCAGCCTGTTATCCCCGGGGTACCTTTTATCCGTTGAGCGACGGCGCTTCCACAAGCCACCGCCGGATCACTAGTCCCGACTTTCGTCCCTGCTCGACCCGTCGGTCTCACAGTCAAGCTCCCTTGTGCACTTACACTCAACACCTGATTGCCAACCAGGCTGAGGGAACCTTTGGGCGCCTCCGTTACTCTTTAGGAGGCAACCGCCCCAGTTAAACTACCCATCAGACACTGTCCCTGATCCGGATCACGGACCCAGGTTAGACATCCAGCACGACCAGACTGGTATTTCAACGACGACTCCACCATGGCTGGCGCCATGACTTCAAAGTCTCCCAGCTATCCTACACAAGCCGAACCGAACACCAATATCAAACTGTAGTAAAGGTCCCGGGGTCTTTCCGTCCTGCTGCGCGAAACGAGCATCTTTACTCGTAGTGCAATTTCACCGGGCCTATGGTTGAGACAGTCGAGAAGTCGTTACGCCATTCGTGCAGGTCGGAACTTACCCGACAAGGAATTTCGCTACCTTAGGATGGTTATAGTTACCACCGCCGTTTACTGGCGCTTAAGTTCTCAGCTTCGCACACCCGAAAGTGCACTAACCGGTCCCCTTAACGTTCCAGCACCGGGCAGGCGTCAGTCCGTATACATCGCCTTACGGCTTCGCACGGACCTGTGTTTTTAGTAAACAGTCGCTTCTCGCTGGTCTCTGCGGCCACCCCCAGCTCATGAAGTAAATTCAATCACCAGTGATGGCCCCCCTTCTCCCGAAGTTACGGGGGCATTTTGCCGAGTTCCTTAACCATAGTTCACCCGAACGCCTCGGTATTCTCTACCTGACCACCTGAGTCGGTTTAGGGTACGGGCCGCCATGAAACTCGCTAGAGGCTTTTCTCGACAGCATAGGATCATCCACTTCACCACAATCGGCTCGGCATCAGGTCTCA
>NZ_JBMNDS010000163.1:1826-3575 GCF_052543295.1 Streptomyces sp. SAS_270 | reverse complement strand
CGTCTACACCCTTACCCCGGGACAACCACCGCCCGGGCTGGACTACCTTCCTGCGTCACCCCATCACTTACCTACTACAGGTCCGGGCCGTCGGCTCCACCACTTTCCATTCCCCGAAGGGTCCGGAACGGCTTCACGGACTTAGCATCGCCTGGTTCGATATTTGACGCTTCACAGCGGGTACCGGAATATCAACCGGTTATCCATCGACTACGCCTGTCGGCCTCGCCTTAGGTCCCGACTTACCCTGGGCAGATCAGCTTGACCCAGGAACCCTTAGTCAATCGGCGCACACGTTTCTCACGTGTGTATCGCTACTCATGCCTGCATTCTCACTCGTGAACCGTCCACCACTAGCTTCCGCTGCGGCTTCACCCGGCACACGACGCTCCCCTACCCATCCATACTCCCGTTGGGGATATGTGTATGAATGACACGACTTCGGCGGTACGCTTGAGCCCCGCTACATTGTCGGCGCGGAATCACTAGACCAGTGAGCTATTACGCACTCTTTCAAGGGTGGCTGCTTCTAAGCCAACCTCCTGGTTGTCTCTGCGACTCCACATCCTTTCCCACTTAGCGTACGCTTAGGGGCCTTAGTCGATGCTCTGGGCTGTTTCCCTCTCGACCATGGAGCTTATCCCCCACAGTCTCACTGCCGTGCTCTCACTTACCGGCATTCGGAGTTTGGCTAAGGTCAGTAACCCGGTAGGGCCCATCGCCTATCCAGTGCTCTACCTCCGGCAAGAAACACACGACGCTGCACCTAAATGCATTTCGGGGAGAACCAGCTATCACGGAGTTTGATTGGCCTTTCACCCCTAACCACAGGTCATCCCCCAGGTTTTCAACCCTGGTGGGTTCGGTCCTCCACGACCTCTTACAGCCGCTTCAACCTGCCCATGGCTAGATCACTCCGCTTCGGGTCTTGAGCGCGCTACTATACCGCCCTATTCGGACTCGCTTTCGCTACGGCTTCCCCACACGGGTTAACCTCGCAACACACCGCAAACTCGCAGGCTCATTCTTCAAAAGGCACGCAGTCACGAGATATGTGCAAGCACATATCCGACGCTCCCACGGCTTGTAGGCACACGGTTTCAGGTACTATTTCACTCCGCTCCCGCGGTACTTTTCACCATTCCCTCACGGTACTATCCGCTATCGGTCACCAGGGAATATTTAGGCTTAGCGGGTGGTCCCGCCAGATTCACACGGGATTTCTCGGGCCCCGTGCTACTTGGGTGTCTCTCAAACGAGCCGCTGATGTTTCGACTACGGGGGTCTTACCCTCTACGCCGGACCTTTCGCATGTCCTTCGCCTACATCAACGGTTTCTGACTCGTCTCACGGCCGGCAGACCGTAAAAGAGAGATCCCACAACCCCGTATACGCAACCCCTGCCGGGTCTCACACGCATACGGTTTGGCCTCATCCGGTTTCGCTCGCCACTACTCCCGGAATCACGGTTGTTTTCTCTTCCTGCGGGTACTGAGATGTTTCACTTCCCCGCGTTCCCTCCACATACCCTATGTGTTCAGGTATGGGTGACAGCCCATGACGACTGCCGGGTTTCCCCATTCGGAAACCCCCGGATCAAAGCCTGGTTGACGACTCCCCGGGGACTATCGTGGCCTCCCACGTCCTTCATCGGTTCCTGGTGCCAAGGCATCCACCGTGCGCCCTTAAAAACTTGGCCACAGATGCTCGCGTCCACTGTGCAGTTCTCAAACAACGACCAACC
This sequence comes from Streptomyces sp. SAS_270, assembly GCF_052543295.1. NCBI lineage: Bacteria > Bacillati > Actinomycetota > Actinomycetes > Kitasatosporales > Streptomycetaceae > Streptomyces > Streptomyces sp. SAS_270. Next base: position 1,831 of record NZ_JBMNDS010000163.1, on the reverse strand, counting down.
ACCCA
>NZ_JBMNDS010000162.1:0-5696 GCF_052543295.1 Streptomyces sp. SAS_270 | reverse complement strand
GAACCCGCCACTGCGGTTGTCGTCGCGACGCTCGAAGGAACGGCCACCACGGTCGTCACGGTCACGGTTGAAGCCACCGCGCTCGCCGTCACGACGGTCACGGTTGTTGAAGCCACCGCGGTCGTCACGACGGTCGTTGTCGCGGCGGAACCCGCCACTGCGGTTGTCGTCGCGACGCTCGAAGGAACGGCCACCACGGTCGTCACGGTCACGGTTGAAGCCACCGCGCTCGCCGTCACGACGGTCGTCGCGGCGGAACCCGCCACCACGGTTGTCGTCACGACGCTCGAAGGAACGGCCACCACGGTCACCGCCACGGTCACCGCTGCGGTCGCGGCGCTCGTAGCTGCCCCGCTCGTCACGACGCTGACGCGGCTGCTCGTACGAGGACGAACGCTCCGCGGGCTGCTCGGCGGCCTCGGCGGCGGCCTCGGCCACGACCTTCTCCGCCGCGGCCTCCGCGGCGGCGGCGACGGCCGCCTCCGGGTCCTCGCCACGCTCGCGCGCCGCGCGCCCGGTCAGCCGGTCGGCCTCCTCGCGCAGCTCGGCCGCACGACGCTGCGCGCGCTCCAGCTGCTTGGTGAGGTCCTTCACGTCACGCTCGGCCATCTGCGCCGCGTTGCCCGCGGACTCGGCCTGGACCTCGGTCATCGAACGGGCGCCGGTGATCTCGGCGACCTCGGGCTCGAAGGCCGTACCGGAGTTGATGATGTGACGCCCGGCGTCGACGCCCGCGTCCTCCATCAGCCGGAAGATCTGACGACGCTGGTGCGGCAGCGACAGCGACACGACGGTGCCGGAGCGGCCGGCGCGGGCCGTACGGCCGGAGCGGTGCAGGTAGTCCTTGTGGTCACCGGCGGGGTCGACGTTCAGCACGAGGTCGATGCCGTCGACGTGGATGCCGCGGGCGGCGACGTCGGTGGCGACGAGGGCGTTGACGTAGCCCTTCTTGAAGTCCTCGAGCACGCGGGTACGCGCACCCTGCGTCATACCGCCGTGCAGCGCGTCGGCCTTCACACCGGACTCGCAGAGCTGCTCGGCAATGCGGTCGGCGCCCAGCTGGGTGCGGACGAAGATGATCGTGCGGCCCTTGCGGGAGGCGATCGCGGCGGTGACCGGCGCCTTGTCCTTGGGCTTCACGATGAGGATGTGGTGCGACATGGTCGTGACGTTGCCCTGGGCGCTGTCGACCTCGTGCGTGACCGGGTTGGTCAGGTAGCGCTTGACCAGGGTCGCGATCTCGTTCTCCATGGTGGCGGAGAAGAGCATGCGCTGACCGTCACCCGGGACCTGGTCGAGCAGCTCGGTGACCTCGGGCAGGAAGCCCAGGTCCGACATCTGGTCGGCCTCGTCGAGGACGGCGATCTGGGTGTTCTCGAGCGAGCAGGCGCCGCGGCTGATGATGTCGCGCAGACGGCCCGGGGTGGCGACGAGGATGTCGACGCCGCGCTCCAGGGCGTACATCTGGTTGCTCATGGACGTACCGCCGCAGACGACCTTCATCTTCAGGCCGAGTACGTCGCCGTACGGCTGCAGCGCGTCCGCGACCTGCATCGCGAGCTCACGGGTCGGCGTGAGGATGACGCCGCGGGGCTTCTTCTTCTCCGTGTGGCCACCGGCCAGCGTCGCCAGCATCGGCAGACCGAACGAGAGGGTCTTGCCGGAGCCGGTACGGCCGCGACCGAGGATGTCCTTGCCGGCCAGGGCGTCCGGGATGGTCGCCGCCTGGATCGGGAAGGGGGTGGTCACACCGTTCTGCGCGAGCTTGCGGACGATGCCCTCGGGGAGGCCGAGGTCGCCGAAGGTGAGCTCGGGAGCGGACTCCTCGGTCTCGACCGCGTCGACGATGTCGATGGCCTCTACGGGGTTCTCGTCGTTGTTCTCGGGCACGACGATGTGATCAGTACTGGAAACAGACATGCGAAATGCGAACCTTCCGGAGTTCTCGGCACGCGCCCGTAACTCCGTGAATTCGCAATCGACCGCCTCAATGCGGTCCGGCCACGGCAGGGGAGAGTACGCGCCACACGCGGCGCTCTCTGCGTTGGCGCCGGGCAAATGGGATCAAACGATCTACCACCATACGCACCCAACCCCCCATGAGGCAAACTGAGCCCCATCCCCCCAGGTCAGCCCCGTTTGGCCCACCAAGTCCGGGCCCGGAGGAGAGCCGGCCGAACCCCGGGCACACAGTCTTTGACCGCCCCCACGCCCCACCCGCAGGCAGAGTGAATCGGCCCACAGTGGCAATCCGGGGGGCCCGCAGTCACACCCCGGCGTTGAACCCGGACCGGTCACCCCCACGCACCCGCAGCCGCGAAAGCACGGCAGGGGACGGGCCGGAACGTCCGCCCGCAGCGGATGGCGCGTCAACACCCTCCACCTGTAACGCAACCGATTCCGCGCCAGACCGAGGACGGATGCTCCGGCCCGGCCCCGACCCACCCACCGGCGACAGGCGACAACGTCAGGCGACCGGCAGAAGACGCTGAAACCCGACCCACCCACCGGCCCCAGACAAGGCAACCCGCGTCAGGCCCCCCGGCCGGCAGAAGGCGCAGGCTCCCGCTCCACCAACTGCGACTGAGCAACCTGCTCATGAGCCGAGGACGACGGCTCGGCCGGAGGCGCCGTATCGGACGGCGTCGGCGGATCCACCGGCGGAGAAGTCGAAGGCGCCGGATCCGTGTGCGTAGGCGTCGGATCCGGCTTCGTGGGCGCAGGCGACTCCGCCCCACCGTGCCCGTGTCCGTGCCCGCCGTTCCCCCCGCCGCCCCCACCCTTGCCGTCCTTCGACGTAGCCCCGGCGGTCGGCTTCGCACCCCCGGACGGAGAGACCGACGCGGACGCGGACGCCGACCCGGACGCCGAGGACCCCGGCTCCGGCGAACCGTGCCCCTTCACCCCCGTACCGCCCCGCACCCCCGAGCCGCTTCCCACCACGGTGCCCCCGTCCGGCGCGGCCCCACCGCGCTGCCCGGCGGAGTGGGACGGCCCGGGCCTGCTCCCGTCGTCACCGACGCTCATGCAGCCGGCGGCCGCGGCGACGGCCATGACCGTGGCGGCGAGACGAACGGGTACGTACATGGCGCGCACGGGCAGCCACCTCCGGCGGGGGGATCGGGGAGTCCCCCTGTCCAACTCCCGCCGCCCACAAGAAGACACGCGCACACCCGAACCCGAACAGGAGACCGCCCTTACCCCCCGAAGCCCCCCACCCGCGTCCCCGCACGCAGCGCGCCCCGCCCCACCTCGCCGACGCCCCTCACCCGTACCCGAGCGCATGCAGCCGAGCGTCATCGATCCCGAAGTGATGAGCGATCTCGTGCACGACGGTCACCTCGGTCTCGGCGACCACGTCCTCACGCGAGTCGCACATCCGCAGCGTGGGCCCCCGGTAGATCGTGATCCGGTCCGGGAGGACACCGGCGTACCACTCCCCGCGATCCGTCAGCGGAGTCCCCTCGTACAGACCGAGCAGCTCGGGATCCTCGGCCGGTGGCTCGTCCTCGACGAACACCGCCACGTTGTCCATGAGCCGCGTCAGCTCCGGCGGAATCCGGTCGAGCGCCTCGGCAACCAGTTCCTCGAACTCCTCGCGCGTCATCTCCAGCACACCGCCATTGTCAGCTACGAGGCCGAAAACGGCGGCCGGGACCAAGGCTCGCCCTCCACGCTTCCGCCCACACTCCGCATATCCACCCATGGACTTGGGCATACGGGACCAATGGCCCGCGTCCCCGCTGCCGCCCTGCACCGCATTCGAGCCCTCCCCCGCTCCGTCCCCCGCGCCCTGGCCCGCCACTACCGCGCCCGCCGCACGCACCCGGTCATCGAACTCGTCCACCAGCCGCACCCGTACACCAGGGCCCTCGGCCTGATGACCGTCGTCCTGCTCGGCGCCTGGCTGGGCCTGCTGATCGTGGGCAACGTACGGGTGCCGGTGGGCCCCATGAACACCACGATGACCCTGCGCCCCTCCGTCACGGGCGGCACAAAGATCAACGTGTCCCCGCTGGGGGCACTGGAGCTACGCAGCCACGTCGCCCCCTTCCGCCTGGACGTGGACGTCGACCGCCTCGACCCGACACGCGCCCAGGCCCTGGTGGACCACCCCGAGCGGATCTCGGGTCTCCAGGACGAGGTGGCGCGCGACGTCGAACACGGCACTCTCGACCTGGCCCTGCGGTCCTGCGTGGCAGTCGTCTCCGGCGCCACGGCCCTCGGCCTGGCGGTCTACCGCCGCCCCCGCCGCGCCCTGGCCGCCGGCGGCCTGGCGCTGGCCCTGCTCGCGGCCTCGGGGGCGACGGCGTACGCCACCTGGAACCCCAAGTCGGTCCTGGAGCCGAAGTTCTCCGGACTCCTCTCCTCCGCCCCCTCCCTGGTCGGCAACGCACGCAACATCGTCACCGAATTCGACGTCTACCAGAAGGAGTTGGCGCGCCTGGTGACGAACGTGACGAAGCTGTACGACGTCACCTCCACGCTCCCGGCCTACGAGCCCGATCCGACCACCATCCGGGTCCTGCACGTCTCCGACATCCACCTCAACCCGGCGAGCTGGAAGATCATCGCCTCGCTCGTGAAGCAGTACGACATCAACGTGATCGTCGACTCCGGCGACACCATGGACCACGGCACCGCCACCGAGAACGGCTTCCTCGACCCGATCGCGGACCTGGGCGCCCCGTACGTCTGGGTGCGCGGCAACCACGACAGCCAGGTCACCCAGCGCTATCTGGAGCGCATGAAGAACGTGCACGTCCTGGACGAGGGCAGGGCCGTCTCGGTCGCGGGCCTGCGCTTCGCGGGCATCGGCGATCCGCAGTACACCCCGGACCGTTCGATCCAGGCGGGCGGGAACACCGCCGAGGAGCTGGCCGGCGCTCGGCTGGCGTCGGCCATCCGCGACCAGCAGACGGCGGGCACCCCCGTCGACATCGCCATCGCGCACGAGCCGTCGGCGGCCCGCGAGACGGACGGCACGGTGCCGCTGGTCCTGGCGGGCCATCTGCACCACGAGGAGATGGAGGTCATGAAGTACGGCACCAGGCTGCGCGTCGAGGGCTCGACGGGCGGCAGCGGCCTGCGTGCCGTCGAGGGCAAGTACCCGGACCCCATCGAGGCGTCGATCCTCTACCTGAACCGGGACACGCGCCATCTCCAGGCCTGGGACGAGATCCAGCTCGGCGGCCTGGGGCTGACGACGGCCGAGGTCAGCCGCCACCTCCCGAAGGACAACCAGCCTGGCGCGACACCGTCGCCCACCTCGTCGCCCACGCCCTCCCCCACCCGGTCTCCGAGCTCCACCCCGTCTCCGACCCCCTCGCCGAGGCCGTCCCTGAGGCCGTCCCCGTAAACCGTTTTGGCGATACCGCCCGCCATCCCATATGCTTCTGACGTCCCCGACGCGCCGCAAGGCGCCCAGGCGGGCCGATAGCCCTCATCGTCTAGCGGCCTAGGACGCCGCCCTTTCAAGGCGGTAGCACGGGTTCGAATCCCGTTGGGGGCACAGTAACTTCTGTTCACAAAAGCCCGCTTCCTCACGGAAGCGGGCTTTTGTGTTGCTCTGACCGTTTCAGCCGCCCGGTGAACGCGAAAAAGCCCCAACTCCCGGGTGTGTACCCGGTAGTTGGGGCTTTCTCTTAAAAGGAGTTCGGCGGCGTCCTACTCTCCCACAGGGTCCCCCCTGCAGT
>NZ_JBMNDS010000161.1:0-6268 GCF_052543295.1 Streptomyces sp. SAS_270 | reverse complement strand
CATCTTCTGGTGGGCGAGGTCGGCGACGTTGCGGTGGGTGACCGCGACGCCCTTGGGGACACCGGTCGAGCCGGAGGTGAACATCGCGTACACCGGCTGGTCGGCATGGACCCGCACCGCCGGATCGCTCGCATCGCCCTGGTCCGGCTGCCCGGCGGGGATCGGCCTGGCGCCCGCGGGCAGTCGGACCGCGCCGGGTTCGCGGTCGGTGACGAAGAAGGAGACGTCCGACTGCTCGACGATGAGCTGGACGCGCTCCATCGGGTAGCGGGTGTCGAGCGGCACGTACACCGCCCCGGCCTTGACCACGGCGAGCGTCGTGACCACCGCGTCCACGGACCGCTCCTGGAAGAGGGCGACCCGGCTGCCGGGCCGCACGCCCTCCGCGATCAGCCGGTGCGCCATCCGGTTCGCGCGCTCGTTCAGCTCGGTGTACGTCAGCTCCTCGCCGCCGTGGACGACGGCCACCGCGTCCGGGGTCCGGGCGGCCTGGGCGGCGAACAGCTCGCCGAGGCCGGCGTCCACGGTCTCGGTGACGGGGCCCGCCAACTCCTCAAGGAGAAGAGTGCGCTCGCCCTCGGACAGCAACTCCAGCTCGGCGACCGGCAGATCGGGCGTCGCGACGGCCTCGCCGAGGAGGCGTACGAGGCGCTCGGCCGTTGCCTTGATGGTGCTCGCGTCGTAGAGGTCGGTCGCGTACTCGACGGTGATGTCCAGACCGCCCGGCTCGCCCTCCGCCCCCCGGTGCTCCGCGAAGCCGAAGGTGAGGTCGAACTTGGCGACCTCCACCTTCGAGAACTCGTACGCCGTTTCCAGGGCGGGGAGTTCGGGCGCGTCCGCCGAGGTGTCGCCCAGCGTCAGCATGACCTGGAAGAGGGGGTGACGGGCGGTCGTGCGCTCGGGGTTGAGGATCTCGACCAGGCGGTCGAAGGGGAGGTCCTGGTGGTTCCAGGCGGCGAGGTCGCTCTCGCGGACCCGGGTGAGCAGGTCGCGGAAGGTGGGGTTGCCGGTCAGGTCGGTTCGCAGGATGAGGGTGTTGACGAAGAAGCCGATCAGGTCGTCGAGCTTCTGGTCGGTGCGGCCGGCGACCGGGGAGCCGAGCGGGATGTCCTGTCCTGCCCCGGAGCGGGAGAGCAGGGTCGACACGGCGGCCTGGGCGACCATGAAGAAGGTCGTGCCGGTGTCCTGGGCCAGGGCGGCGAGGGCCTGGTGCAGGGGGGCGTCGCAGTGGACGGTGTGCGTGGTGCCGCGGTAGGAGGCGGTGGCCGGGCGGGGGCGGTCGGTCGGGAGCGTGGCCTCGTCGGGCAGGTCGGCCAACGCCGTGCGCCAGAAGTCGAGTTGGCGTTCCTCGTCGCCCTCCAGCAGTTGCTGCTGCCACAGCGTGTAGTCGGCGTACTGCACCGGCAGCTCCTCCCATGCGGGGCTCTGGTCCCGGACACGGGCCTCGTAGGCGGCGGCCAGGTCGCGGAAGAGCGGCGCGTTGGACCAGCCGTCGGAGGCGATGTGGTGGATGACCAGGAGCAGGATGTGCTCCTGGTCGCCGAGGGCCAGCAGGTGGGCGCGGAGCGGGATGTCCCTGGACAGGTCGAAGGTGGCGGCCGAGAGGCCGGCCAGCCGTCCGGCGAGCGCGTCCTCCGTGACCGCGACGACGGGCAGGTCGACCGGGGAGGCCTCCCGCACCGACTGGTACGCCTTGCCCTCATGGGTCGGGTAGACGGTCCGCAGGCTCTCGTGGCGGGCGACCACGTCGCTCACCGCGAGCCGCAGGCCCTCGGTGTCGAGGTCGCCCTTCAGCCGCAGCGCCATCGGGATGTTGTACGTCGCCGACGGGCCCTCCATCTGGTCCAGGAACCACAGGCGTTGCTGGGCCGAGGACAGCGGCACCCGCTCCGGGCGCTCCTGTGCGCGGGTCAGCGCGGCCCGCGGAAGTTCACCGCTGCCCTCCGTCACCCGCTCGGACAGCGCGACCACGGTCGGGTACCGGAACAGGTCCTTGACGCCGAGCTGCACGCCGAAGGCCTGGCGGATACGGCTGATGAGCCGGGTGGCGAGCAGGGAGTGGCCGCCCAGGTGGAAGAAATGGTCGTCGATGGTGGCCGACGGGAGCCCGAGGACTGCCGCGAACAGACCGCACAGGACCTCTTCCTGAGGGGTGCGCGGGGCGCGTCCGGTGACGTCGTGGGTGACCTGCGGGGTGGGCAGCGCGCGCCGGTCGATCTTGCCGTTGGCGGTCAGCGGGATCGCGTCGAGGAGCACGAAGGCCGACGGGACCATGTACTCGGGGACTGCCGAAGTGACGTGCCGGCGCAGGTCGTTCAGGTCGACGCCGCCCTCGCCGGCCACGAGGTAGGCGACGAGTCGCTTGTCCCCGGGCCGGTCCTCGCGGACGATCACCGTGGCCTGCACGATGCTTTCATGGCCCGTCAACGCGGTCTCGATCTCGCCGAGTTCGATGCGGAAGCCGCGTAGCTTGACCTGCTGGTCGACCCGGCCGAGGTACTCCAGCGAGCCCTCGTGGTTCCACCGCACCAGGTCCCCGGTGCGGTACATCCGGGCGCCCGGCTCGCCGTACGGGTCGGCGACGAACCGCTCGGCGGTGAGCGACGGGCGGCCCACATAGCCGCGCGCCAGACCGGCCCCGGCGATGTACAGCTCACCGGGAGCACCGGCCGGAACGAGCCGGAGCGCGGAGTCGAGGACGTAGAGGCGGTGGTTGTCGAGGGCCTCGCCGATCGGGACCGTGCCCTGGTGGTTGAAGGGGCGGCGGATGCGGTGGGTGGCGGCGAAGGCGGTGGTCTCGGTCGGCCCGTAGCCGTTGACGACGGTGGTCTCCGGGCAGTGCTCGTGGATCCGTCGGACGGCCTCGGGCGGTACGACGTCCCCGCCGGCCCACACCTCCCGGAGCCCCGCGAACGCCTCCGGGGCCTCCTCGGCCATCACCCGGAACAGCCCCGCCGTCAGCCACAGACTCGTGATCGAGTACGCCGTGATCAGATCGCTCAGCGTGCCGGTCTCCAGGTGGCCCCGGGGCGCCACGACGACCGTGCCGCCGGTCAGCCACGGCACCCAGATCTCGTAGGTGGAGGCGTCGAAGGTGTGCGGGGAGTGGAAGAGGACCCGTTGGTGGACGCCGCCTTCGTACATCCGCTGGCGGGCCAGGTCGGCCACGTTGCGGTGGGTGACGGCGACGCCCTTCGGCACGCCGGTCGAGCCCGAGGTGAACATGACGTACAGCCACTGGTCGGGGTGGGTGGGGCCGCTGGGCCTGGTCGCGGGGCGGCCGTCGAGGTCCTTGGCCTCGACGACCAGGTCCCGGGCCTGCGCCCGGTGAACCAGCGGGTGGTCGGCCAGCGCCCGGTCGGTGATCAGGACCGGCGCGTCGAGCTCGTCGAGGATCTGGACGTGCCGGGTGTCCGGGTCGGCCGGGTTGAGGGGCGCGTAGGCGCCGCCCGCCTTCACGACCGCGAGCATGGCGACCAGGAGGTCGGGTGAGCGCTCCATCATCAGGGCGACGACGGATTCGGGGCCGACCCCGAGGCCGATGATCCGGTCCGCGAACCGGTCGGACTCGGCGTCGAGTTCGGCGTAGGTGAAGGTGCGCTCCTCGCACGCCACCGCGACCGCGTCCGGCGTACGGGCCACCTGCGCGGCGAACAGCTCCGCGAGGCCCGCGTCCGGCAGAGCGCCGTCGGTGACCGGGCCGGCGCCCAGCTCCAGCAGCCGCTCCCGCTCCTCGGGCCCGGTGAACTCCAGCTGTCCGACGGGCAGTTCCGGGTCGGAGACGGCCGCTTCGAGCAGTCGCAGAAGACGGTCCGCGAGCCCCTCGACGGTCCGGGCGTCATACAGGTCCGTCGCGTACTCGATGGCCAGGTCCATGCCGCCCGGCCGGCCGTCGGGCGCCCGGTGCTCGTGGAAGGAGAAGGTCAGGTCGAACTTGGCGATCTCCAGCGGGGTGAAGCCCGACTCGGTGTGCACGCCGGGGAGTTCGAGGACCGGCTTGGCCGCGTCCTGAAGGGTGAGGGCCACTTGGAAGAGCGGGTGGCGGGCGGTGCTGCGCTCGGGGTTGAGGATCTCGACGAGCCGGTCGAACGGCAGGTCCTGGTGGGCCCAGGCCGCCAGGTCGGTCTCCCGGACGCGGTCGAGCAGCTCACGGAAGGACGGGTCCCCCTCGACGTCGGTGCGCAGCACCAGGCTGTTGACGAAGAAGCCCACCAGGTCGTCGAGGCGCTGGTCGGTGCGGCCCGCGATGGGCGCCCCGATCGGGATGTCCGTCCCGGCGCCTGAGCGGGCCAGCGCGGTCGCCACCGCGGCCTGCGCCACCATGAACAGGGTCGTCCCGGTCTCCCGGGCCAGCCGGGTCAGCGCCTCGTGCAGCGCGGGCGGGCACTGCACGCCGTGCGTACGGCCCCGGAAGCTCGCGGTCGCCGGACGCGGCCGGTCGGCCGGGAGGGTCGCCTCCTCGGGCAGCTCGCCCAGCGTCTGCCGCCAGAACTCGGCCTGCCGTTCACCGTCCGTCGCGAGCAGTTCCTCCTGCCAGAGGGTGTAGTCGGCGTACTGGACCGGGAGTCGCTCCCACTCGGGTGCCCGGCCCGCGACCCGGGCGGTGTAGGCGGTCGCCACATCGCGCAGGAAGGGGGCGGTGGACCAGCCGTCGGAGACGATGTGGTGCATGACCACGAGCAGCACGTGTTCCTGCGGTCCTGTGCCGAACAGGGAGGCCCGTACGGGGAGGTCGGCGGCGAGGTCGAAGGTGCGGGCCGCCTCCGCGCCGAGCAGCGAGTCCAGGGTGTGTTCGTCGGCGGGGGTGACCGGGAGGTCCAGGCGGATCTCCCCGGCGGGCAGCACCAGCTGCCCGGCCTCTCCGTCCTCCGCCACCGAGAACAGCGTCCGCAGACTCTCGTGGCGTACGACGGTGTCGGTGAGCGCGAGCCGCAGCGCCTCGGTGTCCACGGCTCCGGTGAGCCGCAGGGCGAGCGGGATGTTGTACGTCGCCGACGGCCCCTCCAGCTGGTCCAGGAACCACAGCCTGCGCTGCCCGAACGACATCGGCACCCGCTCCGGCCGTGCCACCTCCTTCAGAACCGGCCGCCGTACGTCCTCCCCGCTGCGCAGCTCCACCAGTTCCGCGAGCGCGGCCGGGGTCGGGCCCTGGAAGAGGTCCTTGACGGTGATCCCCACGCTGAAGGCCTGCCGGATACGGCTGATGAGCCGGGTGGCGAGCAGGGAGTGTCCGCCCAGGTGGAAGAAGTGGTCGTCGATGGTGACGGACGGCAGGCCGAGGATCTCGGCGAACAGCCCGCACAGCACCTCCTCGACCGGAGTGCGGGGCGCGCGCCCGGCGGCGGTGTCGTTGCCGAGCTGCGGTGCGGGCAGGGACTTGCGGTCCACCTTGCCGTTGCTGGTCAGCGGGATCTTGTCCAGCACCACGAAGGCGGCCGGGACCATGTACTCGGGCAGCGCGTCGGCGGTGTGCCGGCGCAGTACCGCCGTGTCGACGCCGTTCTCCCCGGCGGCCACCGCATAGGCGACGAGGCGCTTGTCGCCGGGCCGGTCCTCGCGGACGGTGACGACGGCCTGCGCGACGTCCGGGTGCGCGGCGAGCACGCTCTCGATCTCGCCGGGCTCGATGCGGAAGCCCCGTAGCTTGACCTGCTGGTCGGCCCGCCCGAGGTACTCAAGGGAGCCCCGCTCGTTCCAGCGCACCAGGTCACCGGCGCGGTACATACGGGCACCGGAGGGGCCGAACGGGTCGGCCACGAACCGCTCGGCGGTCCCTGAGGGCCGGTCCAGGTAGCCCTGGGCGAGCCCGGCGCCCGCGATGTACAGCTCGCCCGGGGTGCCCGGGGCGACGAGCCGCAGGTGCTCGTCGAGGACGTAGAGGCGGTGGTTGTCGAGGGCCTCGCCGATGGGGACGGGGCCCGTGTAGTCGAAGGGGCGGCGGATGTGGTGCGTGGCCGCGAAGGTGGTCGTCTCCGTCGGGCCGTAGCCGTTGACGACGGTGATCCGGGGGTTGTGGTCCATCACCCGGCGGACGGCCTCGGGCGGTACGACGTCGCCGCCGGCCCACACTTCACGCACCCCGGCGAGGGCCCCTGGGGCTTCTTCGGCGATGAGCCGGAAGAGTCCTGCCGTCAACCAGAGGGCGGTGATGGCGTGTTCGGCGATGAGCTGCTGGTAGGCGGCGGGGTCGAGGTGTCCGGCGGGGGCGACGACCAGTGCGCCGCCGGTGAGCCACGGGACCCACATCTCGTAGGTGGAGGCGTCGAAG
>NZ_JBMNDS010000160.1:0-6530 GCF_052543295.1 Streptomyces sp. SAS_270 | reverse complement strand
ATCTCCGAGCACGGCTGGACCACGGCCGCCGCCGACACCTACACCGTCCTCCTGCACGCCGGACGGCGCCGCCCTACCGGCTGGGAGCACACCTGCGCGCAGGTGCGGCAGGCCCTCGGCGACCGGGCCGCGGTCATCGAGTGCCCGCCCGCCCGCGGGCCGCTCGCCCGGGCACTGGGCAACAAGCCGATCGCCGCGATCGTCCGCCCCGACGGCCATGTGTACGCCCTCCTCGACCCCGCCGGCCCGACGGCCCTTGCGGCCGCGGTGGAACGGGCCCGCACCGACCCGCAGCCCGTCGGCGGTGCATGAGCAGCGCGGGGTGAGCATCCCCGGGCCCTGACGGCCGGTCACCTGCCTGACACCTGTGGCCGACCGCCCCCTGTCTGGCCGATCGGAACTGAGGTAGAAGTGAAGGCTGTGCAGCATCCGGTCGGCCCGTGCCTGGGGAGGCACAGCCGTCTGCCGAACCGTTCGCTACGACCGATCGTTTCAGGGGGGCAACATGCGCAGACATTTACGTGCCTGGACTCTGGTGGCCGCGGGCCTACTCACCGCGGCCACCACTCCGGCCTACGGGGCTGACACCCCGCCGGCAAACCCGGCGGCGCGCTCCGTGCACTACACCGTGCACGACCTCGGCACCCTGGGCGGCACCCGCAGCGCGGCCGCCGCCATCGACGGCCACACCGTCGTCGGAAGCTCACAGACCAGCGGCAACGCCGCCGAACACGCCTTCGCCTACGACCTGCGCGCCCACACCATGACCGACCTCGGCACCCTGGGCGACTCCAGCCGGGCAACCGACGTGCAGGGCAACCACGTCGTCGGCGAGTCGGACCTCGCCACCGACGGCCCCACCCATGGATTCACCTACAACCTGCACACCCGCCGGCTCCTCGACATCGGCACGCTCGGCGGCAGCAGCACCCACATCACCGGCCTCGACGGCGACACCGTAGTGGGGACGTCATCGCTGGTGGGTGACGCGGTCACCCACGCGTTCGCCTACAGCCTGCGCACCCGGACCATGACCGACCTCGGCAGCCTCGCCGGCCCGACGGGCCACAGCACCGCGGCCGCCGTCAGCGGCGCGACCGTCGTCGGCAACTCCTCCCTGCCCAACACCCCTGCCGGCACCCTGCACGGGTTCGCCTACAACCTGCGCACCCGGACGATGACCGACCTCGGCACCCTCGGCGGACGCTCCAGCACAGCCAACGACATCAGCGGCCCAACCGTCGTCGGCCAGTCCCGAACCGCCGACAACACCCTCACCGGATACGCCTACGACCTGCGCACCGGCACCCGCACGGACCTGGGATCCCGCTTCCTGATCGCGCAACTGATCAGCGGAAGCACCGTGGTCGGCGGCGACAGCGCACTCTCCACCTCCTACGACCTCAAGACGCACACGAGCGCCACGATCGGCACCGGACGCGGCGTCACCGAGGTCAAGCAGATAGCCGGCAACACCATGGTCGGCGACAACTTCGCCCCCAACTCCTTCGCCTTCGTCGCCCGCGCCGACAACGGCGACTTCACCTACCTGCCCTCCCTCGGCGGCCTCAACTCCGCCGCAACGCAGGTCAACCACCACGGCACCGTCGCAGGCAGCGCAGCCCTCCCACCCACCGACCCGGTCACCGCCAACGGCCCCTTCCACGCAGCCGTCTGGGTACCGCACACGGGGGCGTAGGGGAGCGCAGCCGCGCCGGGTGACGGCACGGACGTTCGTACGCCGGCGGTCTGAAAGCCTGTCGCGGCCAGTGAATGGCGCCCCGCACCGTGTGGTCAGGTGCGGCCGGCTTCGATCGGACCGCCGTTGCGATCGAAGGAGAGGGTCCGTCAGCAAGCTGACGGACCCTCATACAACGTCGAGCCAACGGCGACTGCCCTTTACGGGAAGCTGCCAGTGCCGCCGCAGCAGGCGACGGTTTCGGTGTGGTGGTCGGCGCCGGCGAGCGGTGCTATCGCCAGCACAGCCGCCAGTGCCACCAACAGGCCGATTACGGCTTTGCGCACTGTTTCCTCCTTGTCTACCGGGATCCGGTGCCGCTCGAAGCGGTCACAGGTGCATACGCACCAACCAGCAGTCAGGTTGCACAGGAGCTGTCCCTCATCCCCCAAGGGTCCCCGTGCGAGCTTGGCCTCGCGTGGGAGCCCCGGCGCCACGTCACTCTCGCCGACGACGGCGGCCTTCTCGCCCCCCGGAGGGTGAAGGAGATCCGAGAAACAGCGCCCAGTACTCCAGTCTGGTTTCGCGATCTGTCCAGTGGGCTCGTCGTCGGGAGTGGCTGCGCCGGGCCATCGCTGGTGGTGTCGGCGCCAGATGGACCAGTGCAGCAGCCTGGCCGTGGACAAGGCAGCACTCGGACAACCACGCCCAACGACACCGCCGAGCCGGTCGAGGCGGCTGTCGGAGTTGAACGTGGCGGGGGCGGTGCGTCGCAGCGTGAGCGGCCCCGGCCGCTGCGAGGTGGATGCCGGGCTATAGTCACCGGGTCGCGAAAAACGATGTCCCGCGGGTCCAACTGCCGGGCATCGCTCGTACATCGATGCAGATGGTTCTGATCGGTGAGCGTCTCCTTGCCGAGACCGGACATCCCGTCCGCTCCCGGCGCTGGCTATCGCCGACGCGTGTCGGCGCTACACAGGAGCGCAGCATGCAGAAGACCATCGCCATTGTCGGAGCGGGACTGGGCGGGCTGACGCTCGCCCGGGTGCTTCAGGCTCACGGCGTCGCCGCGACGATCTACGAGAGCGAGGCTTCGGCGACCAGCCGTGCACAGGGCGGCCTGCTCGACATCCACGAAGAGACCGGACAGGTCGCGCTTCGCGCAGCTGGTCTGTACGACGAGTTCCTCACTCTGGTCCGCCCGGGCGAGGACGCCAAGCGTGTGGTCGACCGCCACGCCACGATCCTGTACGACATGCCTGCGGACCCCAGTTCGGCCCGTCCTGAGGTAGATCGTGGCGAACTCAGACGCCTGCTCATCGACTCGCTGGCGCCCGGGACGATCAGATGGGGTCACAAGCTCGCCTCGGTCCGGCACCGTCCGCAGGGCGGCTACATCCTCGCCTTCGCGGAAGGCTCCGCCACACGCGCCGACATCGTCATCGGCGCGGACGGCGCCTGGTCGAAGGTGCGCCCGCTCCTCACCCCCGCCGAGCCTGTCTTCAGCGGAACCTGCTTCATCGAGATCGCCCTCACCTCGGGCGGCCAGAACTCTCGGGCGAGCGTGGCTGCGATCGGCAGCGGCACGCTGATGGCCGTCGCGCCGGGCAAAGGCATCATCGCCCACCGCTATGCCGACGGGCACGTTCGCGGATACGTGGCGCTGAACAAGCCCGAGGAGTGGATGAGGTCGATCGACTTCGGCGACCCGTCCACGGGCCTGCGCCAACTTGCCGACGAGTTCGACGACTGGTCGCCGCTGCTCACCACCTTCGTGACAGACAGCGACACGGAACCGTGGCTCCGCCCCATCCACGCCCTTCCCGTCGGGATTGAATGGGACAGGGTGCCCGGAGTGACGCTCGTCGGCGACGCCGCGCATCTGATGTCGCCCTTTGCCGGCGAGGGCGCGAACCTCGCATGTACGACGGCGCGGACCTGGCCGGCAAGCTGGTCGAGCAACCCGACATCGAGGTCGCGCTCAGCGCCTACGAAGAGCGGCTGTTCCTGCGTAGTAGCGACGCCGCCGGCCGCTCGGCGCAGAACCTGGAAATCTTTTTCGGCCGGGAAGCACCGCAGAGCGTAGTCACTCTGTTCGATCACTCCTGATACCCCGGTCCGGGTTCGCGATCTTGCCGCGGACCCGGCGGGGAACGGGTACGAAGGGGAGGGTCCGCCAGCAAGCTGACGGACCCTCATACAACGTTGAGCTGACGGCGACTGCCCTTTACGGGAAGCCGGGAGTGCCGCCGCAGCAGGCGACGGTTTCGGTGTGGTGGTCGGCGCCGGCGAGCGGTGCTACCGCGAGCACAGCCGCCAGTGCCACCAACAGGCCGATTGCGGCTTTGCGCACTGTTTCCTCCTTGTCTACCGGGATCCGGTGCCGCTCGAAGCGGTCACGGGTGCATACGCACCAGCCAGCGGTCAGGTTGCACAGGAGCCGTCACTGCTCGCGTAAGGAGATCCGAGAAGCAGCGCCTAGTAGGGAACCGTCCCGCACCAGTTCTCCGCCCAGGCGGAGGCACCGTACTTGTTGGCCGCGCGCACCGAGACGCAGATCTCGTCGCCGGAGTACGGGCCCTGGATGGTGTAACTGGTGTTGCCCGTGGAGCGGATGCTGTCGACGTTCTTGGCGGTGAAGTTGCTGCCCTTGTTGGTGTAGTGAATGTCGTAACGGGTCGCCCGGGACACCGCTGACCAGCTCACCTTGAGCGGCATGGAGCACGCGCCGACGCAGGAGTTCGTGTAGTCGACCCGGTAGCTCTTCATGGCGGGCGGCGCGGAGCCGGTGGAGGAGCTGCCGGAGCCGGACGAGCCTCCGCCGCCCGAGCCGGAGGAGCCGGCGGGGGAGGTGCTGGAGTGGGACGAGTCCCCGGCGTTCGAGTCCGAGGAGCGGGTCGAGGGGTCACCGGAGGCGGGCGGCTTTGCTCCGGGCGTCTGCGACCTCCCGTCGCCGCCTTGCTCCGTGGGCTTGCCGTCGCCGTCCTTGCCCTTGCCCTTGGCTGTCTTGGAGGGTGAACTGCTGGGCCTGTTAGGCGAGTTGCTGTCGCCCGGGGTGGGGCTCGCGCTGTTGCCGGGTGACTGGGCGTGCGTTCCGCCACTGTCACGGCTCCAGGGCTGGAGGACGACCATCGTGGTGCCGCCGACGGTGAGGACGACGACAATGGGCAGCGCGATGATCGTCCGGCGCCGGCGGGGGCGGCGCTCCTGCGCCGTGGAGCTGTCGCCCGCGGGGACGACGACGGGCGGCTCGGCCTGCGGGCGCAGGCCCACGGTTGCCCGGTCGGCGGGCTCCTCACGCAAGGGCTGCACTTCGGCGTCGAGCAGCCGGGCGGCCTGCTGGGCGAGGTGCGTGACCACGTCGGCGGGCAGCCATCCGCGCCCGGCGGTCTGCGGTCCGACCCGTCCGGGAGTCGCCAACAGCTCGTCCACGCCGGGACGTTGCTCGGAGTCCTTGGTCAGGCAGCGTGCGATGAGTGAGCGCAGAGCGGGGTCCTCGACCCCTTCCAGGTCCGGTTCCTCCTGCACGATCTGGAACATGACGGCGTGCTGGTTGCTGGCCCCGTGCCCGAAGGGCAGCCGTCCCGTCGCCGCGTACGTGAGCACGCACCCGACGGTGAACACATCGCTCCCGGGCCCGGCGCTCTGTCCGCGGATCTGCTCCGGCGACATGAAGCCGGGCGACCCGACGACCATCCCCGTGCTGGTCAGCAGCGACTCGACGGAGGTCTCCAGGGCCCGCGCGATCCCGAAGTCGATGACCTTGGTCCCGTCCACGGTCAGCATGACGTTCGAGGGCTTCAGGTCGCGGTGCACGATCTGCGCGTCATGAATGTCCTTCAACGCGTGCAGCAGCCCGTCGGCGAGGGTGTGCAGCGACGCGGTGGGCAACGGCCCGTGCCGCCGCACGACTTGCTCCAGCGACAGACCCGGCACATACCCGGTCGCCACCCACGGAGGGTCTTCGTCGGGCCCCGCGTCGAGGACGGGCGCGGTGTACCGCTCGGCGACCCGCCCCGCCGCCTCGATCTCCCGCCGAAACCGCGCCCTGAACCGCTCGTCGGACACATGCTCCTCGTGCACCACCTTCACGGCGACGGTGCGCCCGCTGTCCGACCTGGCGAGGAAGACGCGTCCCATGCCGCCCGCACCGAGCCGGCCAAGCAGCAGATACGGGCCGATGCGTGCCGGGTCGAAGGCAGTGAGCGGCTTGATGCCCCCGTCGACATAGTCCTCCCGCTCGCCGGTCCCGTCCCCGTTCGTACCGCTCATGCTGATGTTGCTCCCCCGAACTCGTACCGCCTGGTCATCAATGCAACGCCGTTGACAATAGAGGCCGTTGATGTTTCCGGTGAAGCCGAGGACGTCCGTGACGAGCGGGACGGTTGCGCACTGCCGACGGCGGCCGGGCGGGGCCGGGTGGGGGAGGGCAGCCCGCTGCCGCCCTACACCAAGGAGGCGGGCAGCGTCCCCGGGAGGGCGACCAGCTGCCACAGCAGCAGGCGGAGCCTTCGGGGCGCCATGCGGAGGTTCACCGGGTTTCTCCGAGGATGCCCCGGTCTTCAGGCCGGGGAGGAGTCGGACTCGTGCGGAGCAGGGCAGGGGTAGCCGGAGCGCCGTCGGGGCGTTCCGGTGTCCACCCCGCACAGCGGTGATGTCGCCCACAATGATCAAGAACTCTCAACTGTCAGTCCTCCCGAGTAGGTTCGGATGCATGACGACAGAAGCGACCACGAAGGACACCGGGTATGCGCGGTACACCTTCCGTGTGCGCCTGTCGAACACGGCCAGGCGTCAGCTCGAAGCCGAGTGGGATCGCTGCCGCTGGATCTGGAACGAATGCGTGGCCAAG
>NZ_JBMNDS010000159.1:0-6551 GCF_052543295.1 Streptomyces sp. SAS_270 | reverse complement strand
TCCGACGTCAACCCCGTCTCCCTGGTGGCCGACTCGGTCCGCGGCCTGCTCAACGGCGGCCCGGTCGCCGGCTCCCTCGCCGGCAGCCTCGCCCGGCCGGGCACTTCACCGGAGGATCATCCGGCGTTCTTGCGGTAGGCCCGCATCGCCAGCGGGAAGAAGACCACGATCACGCCGGCCATCCAGGCGAGGCTGCCGGCGAGGGAGCCGGCGACCGGGCCGCCGTTGAGCAGGCCGCGGACCGAGTCGGCCACCAGGGAGACGGGGTTGACGTCGGACCAGGCCTGCAGCCAGTCGGCCATCTTCTTGTCGGAGACGAAGACGTTGCTGGCGAAGGTGAGCGGCAGGATCAGGATGGTCATCAGGCCCTGCACGGAGGCGGGGTTCTTGATCAGCATGCCGAGGTACACGGAGATCCAGGAGAAGCTGAGGGCGAAGCCGATGAGCAGGGCGACCGCGGCGAGCGAGGCGAGGGGGTTGGTCCCGACGCGGTACCCCATGACCAGGGCGAGGACGACCAGGGTGCCCAGGCAGGCGATGTAGCGGACGATGTCGGCGAGGACGGCGCCGATCAGCGGGCTGGAGCGGGCGATCGGCATGCTGCGGAACCGGTCGAAGATCCCTGTACTGGCGTCCGCGCTGAGCGAGGCACCGATGCCGATACTGGCCTGGAAGACGGCCATGACCATGACGCCCGGGGTGACGTGCTGCAGGTAGCCATGGGTGTCGCCGCCGGACATGGCGTCCCCGAACAGGTAGATGAACATCAGCAGGCTGATGATCGGGGTGAGGATCACATCGACCAGCTGCATCGGCGACTTCATGAACTTGGTGACGCCACGGCCGGCGAGGGCGAGGCTGTGCTGCGCGGTCTGCGCGAGGCCGATACGGCTGGAAAGTTCGGCGGGGGCGCCGAGGGGCAGGGTGCTCATGACGGGGTCCTCTCGGGAAGGTCTGCGCGGAACGGGGGGAGCCGGGGGCTCAGACGGCGACGGGCTGCTCGTCGGTGACGGCGGGCGCGTGTCCGGTCAGGGCGAGGAAGACCTCGTCCAGGCTGGGCAGCCGCAGGCCGAGCTCGTCGGCGGGGATGCCGGCGCCGTCCAGGCGGCGGGCGACAGCGGCGACGATCAGCGGGTCGTCGGCCGGCACGGTGAGTACACCGGAGTCCTGGGTGGGGGCGTGTCCGCTCAGCTCGGCGAGCATCCCGACGACCCGCGGTACATCGGCGGCCACGGTGGGCCGGACCTGGAGGATCTGGCCGCCCACGCGGCGCTTGAGCTCACCGGGCCGGCCCTCGGCGACCTTGCGGCCCTTGTCGAAGACGGTGATGGAGTCGGCGAGCTGGTCGGCCTCTTCGAGGTACTGCGTGGTCAGCAACACCGTGGACCCCTGCGCGACCAACTTCCGTACGACGTCCCAGACTTCCTGCCGCGCATGCGGGTCGAGACCGGTGGTGGGCTCGTCCAGGAAGAGCACCTGAGGCCGGCCGACCAGGGAGGCGGCCAGGTCCAGACGCCGCCGCATACCGCCGGAGAAGGTGGTGATCGGCTTGCGGGCCGCCTCGGTGAGGGAGAAGCTCTCCAGGAGCTCGGCCGCCCGCGCCTTCGCATCGCGCCGGGACAGGCCGAGCAGCCGCCCGATGAGCACCAGGTTCTCGGTACCGGACAGGGTCTCGTCCACGGAGGCGTACTGCCCGGTCAGCCCGATCAACTGCCGCACCTTCACCGGGTCCTCGGCGATGTCGTGACCGCCGATGGTGGCGTGTCCGGCGTCGGGGCGCAGCAGCGTGGCCAGGATGCGCACAGTGGTCGTCTTGCCGGCACCGTTGGGCCCTAGGACACCGACGACCTTGCCGGCCGGAACCTCCAGGTCGACCCCGTCCAGCGCGGTGAAGTCCCCGTACTTCTTGACCAGTCCCTCGGCCCGGATCGCGTACCCCATATCGAACAACTCCTCGTCAGGTCCTCGTCGTTCTCGACGACCATGACGATGCCGGGCCCTCCTGACAGCCGTCGGCCGGCAGGCTGACAGCGGTCGGCGAGGGCTGTCAGGGGGTGTCAGCGGAGACGTGATCTCTGTGGCGTGATCTCGGTGGCGTGCCGAAGCAGGCTTCGTCGAGCGGTTCCGGCGGCGAGGTGCCCGAGGGCTTCGATGCAAAGATCATCTCCAGGAATTCTCCAGAGCCGTCCGAAGTACATCGGCCAGGGCCTGTGAGAGTTCTTTGCGGAGCGAACCCGAGGCGTTCGGATGAATGTGCGCTGGGGGGCGGCGTGGTGCTGCGGGCAAAGGCCCGGACGGATTTACCTATGACATATGTTCATTCGGACGGGCCGAACTGCCCTGCTCAGCATCGCGATGGTCGTCTCTGCCTGCGCGGCGGCCTCCCTGCCCCCGGTCGCCGCAGCGGCCGTACCGGTTCCCAGGGAATCGGCCGCCGCGCCACAGCCCTGGAAAACAACCGCGGCGAAACTGGACCGGGTGATCCGCAAGACGGCCGCCGACGCCGGTGTCCCTGGAGTGATCGTGGGCGTCTGGAAGCCCGGACAGCCGCGCTACGTGCGGGCTTTCGGCGTCCGGAACAAGAGGGACTGCGCCCCGATGCGAACCGACCTGAACATGCGGATCGGCAGCGAGACCAAGACCTTCACCGTCACCGCGCTGCTCCAGCTCGTCGACCGCGGCAAAGTCGGCCTGGACGACCCGATCTCCGAGTACGTCGACGGAGTGCCCGACGGAAAGCACATCACGCTGCGTCAGCTCGCGGACATGCGCAGCGGCCTGTTCGCCTACACCAAGGACGAGAGCTTCCAGCACCTGCTGACGACCGAGCCGCATCGCCAGTGGTCGCCGAGTGAGCTGCTCAGCATCGCCTTCAAGCACCCCAACCAGTTCGCCCCCGGCACGCAGTTCGACTACTCCAACACCAACACCGTGCTGCTCGGCCTGGTCGTCGAGAAGATCACCCACCGTCCCTTGAGGAACGTGATCCGGAACCTGATCACGCGGCCGAGCGGCCTGGACCACACCTTCCTGCCGAAGGCGGCGGAGTTCCCGCGGCCGCACGCCCACGGCTACACCGACCAGACGCCGGACGGCACGGTGGCGGACGCCACGCACTTCAACCCCAGCTGGGGCTGGGCAGCCGGCGCGATGATCTCGGACCTGGACGACATGCGCTCCTGGGCGAAGAACGTCGCGACAGGCAAACTGCTGACCCCGCAGACCCAGGCGGAGCGCCTCGACGCGCACCCCACCGGCGCGCCGGGTGACGCCTACGGGCTGGGCATCGACATCAACCACGGGTGGATCGGCCACGCGGGCTCCCTGCCCGGCTACCAGAGCCTGACGGTCTACCTGCCCGCCCAGAAGGCGACGATGGTGATCCTGCTCAACACCGACATCGCCTCCAACGGCGAGAATCCCAGCACCCTCCTCGGCCGGGCCATCACCCAGGTGGTCAGCCCCGGCAACGTCTACGGCGACGCGTCCGACCAGAACTGACACACGCCCGAGATGACGCGGGCGGGGACATCCTGGAGACTCGCTCCCCGCATTCCTCAGGCACTCGCGCAACAGTGTGCGTGCCGGCCCTCAAAACGGATGACTCGCTTGAACTCTCGATGGTCCGACAGCGCGGTGGCGGTGTGCTGTCGGACCTGGACGATTCCTGCCTTGCATTGAGGCCCTGGGAGATCACCGAGCCGTGACTCCTGGCAGACATGCGGGTCAGCACGTTGTCCCGAATCAGGCACTGCAAGATCGCAGACCTGGGAATCCTGCCGCGTTGCTGAAAGCTCGCTGGCGGGCACCGATCTGGAGACAGATTCCAAGATCTTCTCCAGGATTTCTCCAGAGAGCCCCTGAAGAACGAGACAGGCCCGGTGCTGAAACATCAGCACCGGGCCTGACCTGCGATTTAGCTGTCGGGGTGGCGGGATTTGAACCCACGACCTCTTCGTCCCGAACGAAGCGCGCTGCCAAGCTGCGCTACACCCCGATTGTCGCTGCTTGTCGCGGCGACGTCGTTTACTTTAGCCCACCGGTGGCCGGAGACGAAATCCGGTTTTGGCGCGGCGGCGGATGGGGTCGGGGCGGATGTGGTCGAGGGCTATGAGGAGGAGGGCCAGGGCGTAGATGGCGAGGCCGAGGAGGAGGGCGTTGCTCAGGATGCCCTTGTAGCCGTGCTGGTCGACGTCCAGGAAGGGGTAGAGATAGCGGGCCGTGGTGCCCGAAGGGAGCAGTTCGCCCCTTGCCAGGGAGAAGGCGAGATAGGCGAGGGGGTAGAGGAGCCAGACCGGCGCGTGGCGCAGGGCCAGTGGGGGTGGGCTGGTCAGGAGCAGCCAGTCCAGGAGTGCCGCGATCGGGATCACCGTGTGGAGGATCTGGTTGGCGAGCGCCGGCCATCCCGTGAGGGCGGCCACCTCGCCCGTCATCGAGAACGGGCTCGACGCGTTCGTCAGGATCAGGTGGTAGACCAGGCCCGTGGTCACGATGAAGAGCAGCGTGCCGCCCGTCACCAGTGGGGGCAGCGGGCGGCGGGCGGACCATGCCCGTGCCGCCGCCGCTGTGAAGACCACGGCGACGAGGATGTTGCTCTGGATCGTGAAGTAGCTCAGGACCCGGGCCGGGCTGCCGAGCATCAGGTCGATCGTCACGCCTGCCGTCGCGGCCAGCGCGACCAGCAGGCGGAAGACGGCTGCCAGTGGACGGCGTACGGGGGCCACCACCGCCGACGCGGGGACGGCGGACGGGATCAGCGCCGGTACGCCCGTGATCGCGGGCAGATCCGGTATGTCCTTGGGGATCGGGGCGGTCATGCCCTCACGCTAAGCGGGGCTGGCAAATCGGGCGATACGGGCGGTCCGGGTGGGTTACCCCTTACTTCACTTCCCCCACTCCTTTCACTCCCCCCACTTCCCCTACTTCCGCCCCACCAGCGTCAGCAACGAAGCCTCCGGCGGGCAGGCGAACCGTACCGGCGTGTAGCGGTTGGTTCCGCAGCCCGCCGAGACGTGCATGTACGACGTCTGGTCCTCCGCCGTGTGCGTGGACAGGCCCTTCACGCGGTCCGTGTCCAGGTCACAGTTGGTGACGAAGGCGCCGTAGAAGGGGAGGCAGATCTGACCGCCGTGGGTGTGGCCCGCCAGGATCAGGGGGTAGCCGTCCGCGGTGAACGCGTCCAGTGCGCGCAGGTACGGGGCGTGGACCACGCCGAGGGAGAAGTCGGCCGCGTTCGACGGGCCGCCCGCCACGCGCGCGTAGCGGTCGCGCTTGATGTGCGGGTCGTCGAGGCCGGTCAGCTCGATCTCCGCGCCCTCGATCTTCAGCGTCCCGCGGGTGTTCGTCAGGTTCAGCCAGCCCGCCGCGTCGAAGCCGTCGCGCAGGTCCTCCCAGGGGTTGTGGACGGCGTTCACGACCGGGGCGTTGCCGTTCAGGCCGTGGCGGCCCTGGGCCTTCTCGAACAAGTACCGGGCGGGGTTACGGGGTTTGGGGCCGTAGTAGTCGTTCGAACCGAAGACGTACGCCCCCGGGAAGTCCATCAGCGGGCCCAGCGCGTCCAGTACCTCCGGCACGCCCTCCGGGTCGGAGAGGTTGTCCCCGGTGTTGATGACGAAGTCGGGGCGCAGCCCGGCCAGCGAGCGCAGCCAGTGCTGCTTCTTGCGCTGGCCGCTGACCATGTGGATGTCGGAGACCTGAAGGACGCGCAGGGGTCGCATCCCGGGGGGCAGGACGGGAACCGTCACCCGTCGCAGCCGGAAGGAACGGGCTTCGAAACCCGCCGAGTAGAGGAGACCGGCGGCACCAGCCGCCGCGATTCCCAGGGGTACTCCGTATCGCGCGCGCATGCGTCCATCGTGTCAGACCGCGACGAGAGCAGGCGCCGCCTGTGGACAACCGCGGTGGCCCCTCGCGCCCGGCGGGGGGACAACCGCGGTGGCCCCTCCCGCCCGGCAGGGAAAATCAACGGGCGGACGCCTTGCCACACCTGCGACAATCAACCCATGACCACGCTCAAGTCGAAGCTGCAGGAAGACCTCAACGCCGCCATCAAGGAGCGCGACGAGCTCCGCTCCTCGACGCTCCGGCTGACCCTCACCGCCATCACCAAGGAGGAGGTCGCGGGCAAGACGAAGCGCGAGCTCTCCGACGACGAGGTGCAGAAGGTGATCACCAAGGAGGCGAAGAAGCGTCGTGAGGCCGCCGACGCGTTCGCCCAGGGCGGTCGCGCCGAGTCGGCCGAGCGTGAGAAGGCGGAGGGCGAGCTCCTCGCCGCGTACCTCCCCAAGCAGCTGTCCGACGAGGAGCTCCAGCAGATCGTCGCCCAGGCGGTCCAGGAGGCCAGGTCGGCGGGTGCCGAGGGGCCGCGTGCCATGGGTCAGGTCATGAAGATCGTGAACCCGAAGGTGGCCGGTCTGGCCGAGGGCGGCCGGGTCGCCGCGGTGGTCAAGCAGCTCCTCGCGGGTGCCTGACCCGCCTCGCGATCAGCGGAGCCGATGGACCGGTGAGTACGGCGGGGGGGGGGGGGGGGGGGGGGGGGGGGGGGGGGGGGG
>NZ_JBMNDS010000158.1:0-6768 GCF_052543295.1 Streptomyces sp. SAS_270 | reverse complement strand
TCCCGGGCAGTACGCCCACGCGGCGACGGGCAAGACGTACCGGCACGGACCCGACCCACCCACCGGCCCCCACGCGAACGGCGCCCACGCCAGCAGACGTACCGGCACGGACCCCACCCACCCACCGCACCCCCTGCGATGGGCGCCCCGCCAGCACACGCGCCCCGGCATGCCCCCATGCCATCCCCCCGCGCGGCTCCCGCCGCCACCCCCCGCGCCTACCCTCGTCCCGAACTCGGGTATTCCGGAAGCCCGTTTGGGGCATGACGCCCCCACCGGCCGCGCAACCTCGAGGAGGGGCAACGTGCTAGAGCCCGCACGCCAGGCGGACCACACGAAGCGCATGGAGCACACGGGCCACGTCGAGATCAGGGAGATCCCGGACGACGTGGACGTGGTCATCGTAGGAGCCGGAGTCGCCGGACTCGCGGCCGCCCACCATCTGACCAGGGCGGGCCTGAGGGTCACGGTCCTGGAGGCGGCCCCACACGTGGGGGGCCGTATGTCGACGGAGAAGGTGGACGGCTTCCGGCTCGACCGGATAGGCCAGCTGCTCTTCACGTCGTACCCCGAACTGCGCTGCACCCCAGGACTGGACGCCCTGACCCTGCGCCCGTTCTCCCCGGGCGTCCTCCTGCACAGCGACGGCCGCCACCACCACGTCGGCGCCCCCACCCCGCCCCGCACCCCCCGAAGCTCCCGGAGCACAAGGGGCGCATTCACCGCCGCACGCGCCCTCGCAAGCGCCCCCCGCCTGCCTCTGCCCCGCCCCCAGTCCGGCCCTGCGGGCCCGGGCCCAGGATCGGGATCGGGATCGGGTCCAATACCGGGCCTGGGCTCAGGCCCGGGCCCCTTGGGCGGCCCCACCGACCGCGCCCGCCTCGCCACCGCCCTGACCCGCCTCGCCGCGACCCCACCCCGCCGCCTGCGCTCACGCCCGGACCTCCCCGCCGCCGAGGCACTGACGGGCCGCGGCTTCCCGCCCCGGACGATCGACGGCTTCCTGCGCCCCCTCCTGGCCGCGCTGCTCTGCGACCCGTCGCTGCGGACGTCCAGCCGCGTCGCCGACCTGGCCCTGCACGCCTTCGCGACGGGCCGGCTCTGTCTGCCGGAGGGCGGCGCCGACACGCTCCCGGAGCTCCTCGCGACCGCGCTGCCGCCGGGGACCGTCCACACGGGCGTCCAGGTCACGGCGGTCTCCACCACCGCCGTCACCACCCGGGACCACGGCGAACTCACCTGCCGGGCCCTGCTGCTGGCGACCGGGGCACGCGCCGCCGCCCGCCTCCTGCCGGGCCTGCGGGTGCCGGGCTTCCACCCGGTGACGGTGCTGCACCACACCACGGACGAGCCGCCGCTGACCGACCCCGCGTTGCTCCTGGACGCCGATCGGGGCGGCCCGGTGGCGCACACCGCGGTGGTGAGCCAGGTCGACCCGACGCGGGCGCCCGCGGGCCGGGTGCTGATCTCCTCGACGGTGCTGGGCACTCCCCCGGCGGCCGCGCACCTGGACGCGGCGGTCCGCGCCCAACTGGCCCGCCTCTACGGGACGTCGACCAAGCGCTGGGAGCTTCTCGCGGTGCACCAGGACCCGGAGGCGGTGCCGGCGATGCCTCCGCCGCACGACCTGCGCCGTCCGGTACGGCTCCTGGCCGGCCTGTACGTCTGCGGCGACCATCGCGACACGAGCACCGTGCAGGGCGCGCTCCACTCGGGCCGCCGGGCCGCCCACGCCCTGCTCACGGACGTGGGCGCCCGCCCGGCGTTCCTGGAGGAAGTCCTGGAACCCGCCGCGTGAACACGAGGCGTGGGCGCCGGTGCCGGAGTGGACGTCGGCGCCGGCGTCAGCCGAGCGCCGCCACCCGGTCCCGGTACCCCCGCACCGGCGCCGCGTCACGGTAGGGCTCAAGCCGCCGCTCGAAGTCCCGTACGTACTCGATCGCCCGTACCGACCGCATCTCCGCAGCCTGGGCGGCGGCCTCCGCCCCCAGCTGGCAGGCCTGGTCGAGTTCGCCGAGTCCGAGCCGGGCCGAGGCGAGGACGACCCGGCAGAACAGCCGGCTGCGCGCGTACGCGGGCGCGCGCAGCTGCAGCGAGCGCTCGGCGTGCTGGGCCGCGGCCCGGTACTGCTGGAGGTCGCGGTGGCAGTGCCCGAAGTCGTCAGCGAGCTGTGCCTCGTCGAAGCACCGGGCCCAGTACGGGACTTCGTCACCGGTCCGGGAGGTCTCCAGGGCCCGTTCGGCGCGTACCAGGGAGGCCGTACAGGCCCGCACCTCCCCGAGCACGCCGTGCCCGCGCGCCTCCGCGGAGTGCAGCAGCGCCTGCACGACGGGCGGCACGGCTGATCCGACGCCCTGCTGGGCGACGCGGGCGAGCTGCACGGCCTCTCGGCCGTGGCCGAGATAGACGGCCTGGCGGCTCATGGTGACGAGGACGTACGAGCCGTACGCCCGGTCTCCGGCGGCCTGGGAGAGCCGCAGTGCCTGAACGTAGTACCGCTGGGCGAGCCCGTGCGCGGCGATGTCGTACGAGGTCCAGCCGGCCAGCCGGGTGAGGTCGGCGGCGGCGGCGAACAGCCGCCGCCCGGTCTGCTCGCCGTAGGTGCCGCGCAGCATCGGTTCGGCCTCGTGCTCCAGGTAGCGGACGAGGGCCTGGCGGGCGTGGCCGCCGCCGTAGGCGTGATCGAGGGTGCGGAACAGCTCGCCCACCGAGCGCAGGGCGGCGATGTCGCCGCCGGTGACCTTCTGGCCGGGTCCGCGCTCGGTCTGGTGGCGCTGGCGGGGCACGACGGGCCGCCCCTGCGGGGGGACGCGCACGGTCGTGGTGTCGCCGCGGCTGACGCGGTCGTCGGCGCGGCCGATGAGCCAGTCCCGGCTGGGCACGACGAGCCCGGCCGGGGTGAAGGCGATCTTGCGGAGTTCGGCGTGGCTGCCGGAGTCCTTGCGCCACAGGCCGCTGACGATGTCGACGGCCTCCTCGGGGGTCGCGGCGAACTCCAGGCCCGCGTAGACGGGCGCACATGCGTCGAGCCCGAGGTCGAGCGCCGTGAGCCGGCGGCCGAGTCTGCGGGTGAAGACCTCGGCGATGAGCGCGGGTGTCGTGCCTCTGGGCTGCTGTCCGCGCAGCCACCGGGTGACGGAGGTCTTGTCGTATCTGAGATCCAGGCCGTGTTCCAGGCCGAGCTGGTCCACGCGACGGGCGAGACCTGCGTTGGAGAACCCCGCTTCTGCGATGAGCGCGGCGAGCTGACGGTTGGGCGTGCGCTGCGCGGGTCGTTCCGTCATCTGCGGTGCGGTCTCCTGCCTTCCAGGCACACTGGGTGCCCGGATTGCCTAGTGAGCAGCCCTTATGGCCTCGTGAACGGCGCGAATGTAGCGGAGCGTAAGCAGGCGATCGCACATTTCGACGTTCATTCATCCGATCGTGTGAGGATTGGCCGCGGGGCTGACGTGAATCGGCCGGACGTACAGTGGCTTGGGCGCGTTACGTGCCTGACGCAGGCACCGCGTGCCTGCCGTGTGCGTGAGGAAGCTTCAAGGGAGGCGCTTGCCGTGAGTGAGCTGCGGTTCGTCCGCATGGGATTCGGTGCCGAGGCCGTGGAGTACCAGGAGGCGTGGGACGAGCAGCGCCGGGTGCACGCCGCCCGGTTCCTGGACGAGGTTCCCGACACCTGCCTGCTGCTCGAGCACCCGCCGGTCTACACGGCGGGCCGGCGCACCGCGGACGACGAACGCCCGCTGGACGGCACCCCCGTGATCGACGTGGACCGCGGCGGCAAGATCACCTGGCACGGCCCGGGCCAGCTGGTGGGCTACCCCATCCAGAAGCTGCCGCGCCCGGTGGACGTCGTAGCACATGTACGACGTCTGGAAGAGGCGCTTATCCGTACGTGTGCGGAGTTCGGCGTGGAGACCTCCCGGGTCGAGGGCCGCAGCGGGGTGTGGGTGCTCGGAGATCCGGTGGAGCAGCGGCCGTCCCTCGGCGGACTCTCCCTCGACTTCGACCCGCGGCTGACGGACGAGGAGTTCGACCCGCGGATGAACGGCCCGGAGTACGCGCCGTCCAACGCGGGCCAGCGCCGCGAGGACCGCAAGGTCGCCGCGATCGGCATCCGGGTCGCCAAGGGCGTGACGATGCACGGCTTCGCGCTGAACGTGAACCCGGACAACGTCTGGTTCGACCGCATCATCCCGTGCGGCATCCGCGACGCGGGAGTGGCGTCCCTCGCCGGCGAGCTGGGCCGCGACCTCACCATCGGCGAGGTCCTGCCGGTGGCCGAGAGGCATCTGCGGGACGTCCTGGAGCACGCGGACCTGAAGCCGCGCGAGATCGAGCGCGCCTCGGCCTGACCTCCGGCGCCCGGGGAATGTACCCCCGGAGCCGAAGGTTGCCCGGACGCAGGGTCGGAAACAGCACGGGCGTACCCTGGTGTACGCCGACGAATCGAAGTTACAGGGAGCCGATGTGTCCGCAGTCGCACCCGACGGACGCAAGATGCTGCGCCTGGAGGTCAGGAACGCCCAGACCCCCATCGAGCGCAAGCCCGAGTGGATCAAGACCCGGGCGAAAATGGGTCCCGAGTACACGAAGATGCAGAGCCTCGTGAAGAGCGAGGGCCTGCACACGGTCTGCCAGGAGGCGGGCTGTCCCAACATCTACGAGTGCTGGGAAGACCGCGAGGCCACCTTCCTCATCGGCGGGGACCAGTGCACCCGGCGCTGCGACTTCTGCCAGATCGACACGGGCAAGCCCGAGGCGCTGGACCGCGACGAGCCGCGCCGCGTGGGCGAGTCCGTCGTCACGATGGACCTGAACTACGCCACGATCACGGGCGTCGCGCGTGACGACCTGGAGGACGGCGGCGCCTGGCTGTACGCGGAGACGGTCCGCCAGATCCACGCGCAGACGGCGGGCCGCGAGGCCGGCCGCACCAAGGTCGAACTGCTCGCCCCCGACTTCAACGCCGAGCCCGAGCAGCTGGCCGAGGTCTTCTCCTCGCGCCCGGAGGTCTTCGCGCACAACGTGGAGACGGTGCCGCGGATCTTCAAGCGCATCCGCCCCGGCTTCCGCTACGAGCGCTCGCTGAAGGTCATCACCGAGGCCCGCGACTACGGTCTGGTCACGAAGTCGAACCTGATCCTCGGCATGGGCGAGACCCGCGAGGAGATCAGCGAGGCGCTGCAGCAGCTGCACGACGCGGGCTGCGAGCTCATCACGATCACGCAGTACCTGCGCCCGACCGTGCGCCACCACCCCGTGGAGCGCTGGGTCAAGCCGCACGAGTTCGTGGAGCTGAAGGAGGAGGCCGAGGAGATCGGCTTCTCCGGTGTGATGTCGGGCCCGCTGGTCCGCTCCTCGTACCGCGCCGGGCGGCTCTATCAGATGGCGGTCGAGAAGCGCGGCACGTACGTCGCCTCACAGGCCGTCTGAGGCCCGGGAAACCGGTCGTACACAATCTCGTTCACATGCGGGCGGTGGCACTGAGTGCCACCGCCCGCATGTGAATCGGCACACAAGCAACTCCCCCGCAACACTGGCTCGTTCGACGCGGTCCGGCCGTCCCCGCAGATGGGAGCGGTTTCCGGACCGCGTCGGTGTTTGAACCCCGCGCATCAAGGCTTCATTGGTGTTTGACCGGTCGGTCACGCCCTGGTAACACCAATCAGTGACCCTGGTCTTACACCACGTGCACCCTTAACCAGAGCCGCCGATCCCGAGGGGGGACCTCCATCATGCAGGCCGCGCCCGTACGCGCCACAGCCATCCCGTCGTTCACCGATGCACTCCGTGCCGTCGAGTCGCTGCTGATGAGCAGTGGCCAGCGCACCGCCCGCCGCAATGCCTGGACGTCCGTCCTGGAGGACCGCCGCCGTGCCAAGGACCGGGTCGAGGCTCAGCGCGTTCTGGAATCCGCCTCCACGCGTTCGTAGCGGGCGCCCCGCGCCGGGAGGGCTGTCCCGGCACCCGTCCCGGCACACTGCCGTCGTAGGCGCTTGTCGGGCCACGTAGACTTCCTGCCATGGCGAAGAAGGAAACCGCGGCGGACGCCTCGAACCCCGGGCGACTCAAGCAGATCGCTCTCACTTACAAGATGACCCGCAAGGCCGACTCCAAGATCGGTCTTGTACTCGGGGCTGTCGCGATCGTCACCCTCGGTGTCTTCCTCGCGATCGGCTTCCTGATCGGTCACCCGGTCTATCTGGGCATTCTCGGCCTGCTGCTCGCCTTCCTCGCGACGGCGATCGTCTTCGGACGCAGGGCCGAGCGCGCCGCCTTCGGGCAGATGGAGGGCCAGCCGGGCGCTGCCGCCGCAGTGCTGGACAACATCGGCCGAGGCTGGACGACGACCCCGGCCGTGGCGATGAACCGCAGCCAGGACGTGGTGCACCGCGCCGTGGGCAAGGCGGGCATCGTGCTGGTCGCCGAGGGCAACCCGAACCGGGTGAAGAGCCTGCTGGCCGCCGAGAAGCGGAAGATGGCGCGGATCGTCTCGGACGTGCCGGTGCACGACATCCTCGTCGGCAGCGGTGAGGGCCAGGTGGACCTCAAGAAGCTCCGCACGACGATGCTGAAGCTCCCCCGTGTCCTGGCCGGCCCGCAGGTCACCGCGACCAACGACCGGCTGCGCGCGATGGGCGACCTGATGAGCAACATGCCGTTGCCGAAGGGTCCGATGCCCAAGGGCATGCGGATGCCGCGCGGCGGGCCGAAGGCCCGCTGACCTCCCTCCTACGAGTCTTACGACGAAGGGGGGGTCCGGAGATCACT
>NZ_JBMNDS010000157.1:0-7072 GCF_052543295.1 Streptomyces sp. SAS_270 | reverse complement strand
GCTCCGTGCACGCCCCCCCCGCCGCTGTTGTGTCCGTCGTGCGTGCGGGGATCAGCCCAGCCCGCGGGAGTCCTGCTTGAGAGCCGTGTCGACGGTCAGTGCCGTCGCCACGACGAGGCTCAACAGGGGCTCGGGGAGCTGGTAGTGGATCTGCAGGACGTAGTTGTCCGCGGTGGTGAACATGGTCTTCGCCAGACCTTCCCAGGTCTTGGTGATCCGGGCGACCTCGTTGTCCGCGTGGTCGACGATCGCGAAGTTCCAGGCCCGCCAGTTCTCCGCCTTGATCGCCCCGACCTTCTGGCCGTCGACGTTCATCGCGAAGTTGATCTTCCCGATCATGTTCTCCTGGACGATCTCGCCCACGGGCGAACCGTCCGGACGCGACACGACCACCCGCGACTTGAGGAACTTCGCGGGCCTCGTCAGCAGCAGCTGCGGCTGGCCGTAGGCGTCACGGATCTCCAGCCGGTGCGTCATGAACTGGTCGAGGCTGGAAACCAGACGCATCGCCTTCTTCAGCGTGCTCTGCCCGACCTCGGTGACCGAGCCGATCTGGTTGCCGTTCTGATCCATGACCTTGTACTCGTTGGTCACCTCGATCAGCTTGGCCTTCTGGTTCACCACCAGGACCGGCTCGGTGAACAGGCTGCCGCCACCGGCGGCGCCGGCCGCGACCCCGGCCTGCTGCTGCACCTGCTGCTGCACCCGCGGGTCGGGGACGGGAGCCTGCTGGCCGTAGGCCTCCTGCTTGCCGTACGCCTGCTGCGGGCCGGGCTGCGCCTGCTGCGGTACCTGCTGCGCCGCCTGGGCCTGCTGGTCCGGGCTGGTGTGCTCGGTCCACTGGGAACCGTCCCAGTAGCGCAGCGTCTGGGGCGCTCCCTGCGGATCCGGGAACCAACCGGCAGGAGTGTTCGAATGCGTGGTCACCGGGGCACACTACCGCGAGCCCGTAGGAATACAACCAGGTGTTCGGTATCCGTCCGCACACCCGCCCACGCTCTCGTCCCCGCACCCGTCCGCATGGCCATCAGCCGGTGACGATCGCCGGGTCGCTGACGCCGGGCCGGCCGTTCTCGACATGTCCGGCCAACCGCCGCAGGAACGTTGCGTCGGCGTCGGACACGACGGTCAGGTCGTACCAACGCCTGCTCGCCAGAAGGTCCACCGTGTGCTTGACGCTCGCGCCCGCGCGCACCTTGAACGTCTGCGGCTTCCCGCCGTAGCCGCTGGTGACCTTCAGGTTCACCGTGCCGGAGCCCTTGTTGGTGAAGGTCAGCTCCAGGTCGTCCCCGGCGTGCCGCGCGCTCACCTCGGGACCGGCCGCCTTGCCGGGGCCCCGGAAGGTGCGCAGGAAGCCGTTCGGACCGTGCACGGTCAGGTCGTACGAGCCGTTGGAGTACGCCGAGTTCCAGGTGTCGGAGACGGTCTTGCCCGCTTCCGTGGTGTAGGTCCACGGGCCGTCGGTGCGGTTGCCGGAGGTGACGAGGAACGCGGCGCCCGCCTTGGCCCCCGAGGCGAAGGTGAGCGTGTACTTCCCGGCGGCCGGGTCCGCGGAACCGTCCACCAGGGGCGCGTACTTGAGCGGGCGGGCCGGGCGCGAGCCGCGCTCCTGCTTGGGCAGGGCCGGGTGCGCGGGCGGGGCCGGCACGTAGTCGGGGTGGCGGTTGTGGTCCGGCGGCTCGTAACCCGCGGTGTCGGGCAGCGCGACCGGCCTGGTGTCCTTGCAGGCGAAGTCGAAGGCGGAGCTGAGGTCGCCGCTGATCGCGCGGCGCCAGGGCGAGATGTTGGGCTCGTGCACGCCGAAGCGGCGCTCCATGAAGCGGATGATCGAGGTGTGGTCGAGCGTCTCGGAGCAAACGTAACCGCCCTTGCTCCAGGGCGAGACGACGAGCATCGGCACCCGCTGGCCGAGACCGTAGGGCCCGGCGGCATGACCGGCGTCGCCCTTGAAGAGGTCCGGGCCGACGTCGACCGTGGACTTGCCCTGCGCGGCGGACTGCGGCGGGTACGGCGGCACGAGGTGGTCGAAGAACCCGTCGTTCTCGTCGTACGTGATGAACAGCGCCGTCTTCCCCCACACCTCGGGGTTGGAGGTGAGGGCGTCCAGGACCTGGGCGATGTACCAGGCGCCGTAGTTCGCGGGCCAGTTGGGGTGCTCGGTGAACGCCTCGGGTGCGACGACCCAGGAGATCTTCGGCAGCGTTCCGCCCTTGACGTCGGCCTTGAGCTGGTCGAAGAAGCCCTCGCCCTTGCGCGCGTCGGTGCCGGTGCGGGCCTTGTCGTAGAGGGGGTCGCCGGGCTTGGCGTTGCGGTACTTGTTGAAGTAGAGCAGGGAGTTGTCGCCGTAGTTGCCGCGGTAGGCGTCGCTGATCCAGCCCCAGGAGCCGTTCGCGTCGAGGCCGTCGCCGACGTCCTGGTAGATCTTCCAGGAGACCCCGGCCTCTTCGAGGCGCTCGGGATACGTCGTCCAGTCGTAGCCGACCTCGTCGTTGCCGAGGACGGGGCCGCCGCCGGAGCCGTCGTTGCCCGTGTACCCCGTCCACATGTAGTAGCGGTTGGGGTCGGTGGAGCCGATGAACGAGCAGTGGTAGGCGTCGCAGATGGTGAAGCTGTCGGCGAGCGCGTAGTGGAACGGGATGTCGCCGCGGTTCAGGTACGCCATCGTGGTCGCCGACTTGGCAGGCACCCACTTGTCGTACTTGCCCTGGTTGAAGGCGGTGTGTCCGTCGCTCCAGCCGTGCGGGAGGTCCTGGATGAAGGCGAGGCCCAGGCCGTCGGCCTCGGGGTGGAAGGGCAGCACGTCCTTGGTGCCGTCCGACTGGTACCAGACCGGCTTGCCGCCGGGCTTGGTGGTGGCCGGACGCGGGTCACCGAAGCCTCGGACGCCTCTCAGCGAGCCGAAGTAGTGGTCGAAGGACCGGTTCTCCTGCATCAGGACGACGATGTGCTCGACGTCCTCGATGGTGCCGCTGCGGTGCGCGGCGGGCAGGGAGGCGGCTCTGGCGATGCTGTCCGACAGCGCGGTGAACGCCGCGGTGCCGCCCGCGAGTTGGAGGAAACGGCGCCGATTCACTTGAGGCATGAGTGGGTGACCTCTTGTCCTGACGGAGTACGGATGGCCGGCTGATCCCGGATGCTGATGGAACATGCGCGGTTGGAGTGTTCCAAGAGCACCAAACGTCAGGGAAGGGTCTTGTGGCGTCGATGTGAAAGTCGGCGGTACGCAAGGCGAATGGTTGCCTCCGCGGATTCCGCGAGCCCTCCCTTGCAGACCAGCTCACGCACCCTGTACAGCGGACGTGGATCAACCCGTGGCAGCGAGTTCGACGATGTGCCGGGCCGTGCCGACAGGATCGACGATCCGATGGAGGTGCTCGCCGGGCAGGTGCGCCACACGCCGGCCGCGTTCGCGCGCCTCGACGGAAAGGTCGTCGTACGGAGGACCGAACAGCAAGGAGGAGCAGGGGTGATCGTCCCAGCCGTCGGGCACCGGGATGCGCTGCTCGTAGTAGTCCAGCGGCAGGGTCGGCTGCTCCTCGACGACTTCCTGGCGCACCAGCGGATCGGAGAACATCGGGGCGACGTCCGCCTCGTCCCACCAGTCGGTCCAGCGCGGCAACCGTCCGTTCACCGCCATCGGGCGCAGGAACTCCAGCAACTCGGGCGCGGCGACCGGGGTCGGCCCGACCCGCGCCGGCAGCGCGGCATCGACAAAGACCGAAGCGGTCACCGGGTGATCGAGACCCGCGCGAATCACCGGAAGAAACAAGCCTGCGTTGCTGTGCACCACCAACGTGACGGGACTCCCGGCCGGAACCTCCCGCAGGGCATCACGCACGGCGCCGACGACACGGGGCCAGAAGGGCGGACCACTGACACCTATGTGCAGCAGGGACGGCACCCGTACCCGGTACCCCGCCGCGGTCAGTTGTTCGGCCACCGGGCGC
Source organism: Streptomyces sp. SAS_270 (assembly GCF_052543295.1). NCBI lineage: Bacteria > Bacillati > Actinomycetota > Actinomycetes > Kitasatosporales > Streptomycetaceae > Streptomyces > Streptomyces sp. SAS_270. The sequence goes on along the minus strand of NZ_JBMNDS010000157.1, from coordinate 3,125 downwards.
CAGGTCGCGGGACCCACGGACGGACTGTGCACGAGAACGAGGATCGGCTGCATGTGGGGATCCTGTCGCCCGTGGCGTGGGGGGCGCGACGGTCTTGGCCTAGAGCGGAACGGGCGGTAGCGGGGCGGCGGTTCAACGCTGCCACCTCCTGCTCGCCCGCGCCGTCACCGCCGAGCCGGGCGAGGGAAGCCCCCGTCCTCTCACGTATCCCCAGCGCTCATTCGGGACGCACACACCGCTGACGTCCTGAGGTCCTGAGGGACCGGGATCACGTCACGTCACGTCCGTGAACCGCGGAGCCTCCTCCTCCTCGCCCGGTCGCCACCCCGTCACCAGTGCCCGCATTGCCCGCTCGTAGCAGTCGGCGACCGCGAGCTGCGGTGGCTCGTTGCCCGAGAGCACCAGTGACACCAGGCCGTGGGCGGTTCCCCAGACCGACAGGGCGATGACTTCGGGGGTGGAGTCGGACGTGAACTGGCCGGCTTGCTGTCCGCGACGCACGGCGTCGACGAGGGGCCGGTAGGTCTCGGTGACCTCGCGCGGCCGGTCCGCGTCGGACGGGCAGTGGACGCTGCGGTCGGCGAAGAGGATCGCGTAGAGGTGCGGGTTGGCGACGGCGTATTCGCGATAGGCGAGCCCAAGGTGGATGACGTCTGCGGCCGGGTCGCCGGTCGGGCGGATGGCGGCCAGGCGTGCGACGAAGAGCCGTACGGCCTCCTGGTAGAGGCTGTCGAGCAGGCCGGCCTTGTTGCCGAACAGCGAGTAGACCGCCGTGGTCGAGGTCTTCGCGTCCGTCGCGAGCTGTCGCAGGCTCAGCGCAGCCGTGCCCCGGTCGAAGACCGTGGCGGCCGCGCGGTGCAGGAGCCGTTGCCGGAGCGCTTCGTCATGTGTCTTGAGCCTGGCCATGACGCCAGCATATTGCAACGCCGTTACGGATACTCCGTGGGGTCACCTCACGATGTCACCGACCGACGCCCCTAACCTCACCTCCTGCCTGCCCCGCAAGGGAATTCCCGTCATCTCAGCAGGTCGCGGAGGCGGCCCGAGAACCCTCGGGCCACATGACAGCCGAACGGTCGGATCGAGCAATCAAAACACTGTTACGGTTACTCGCGTGGACATCGAACGAACACCTGACGAGCGCTTCGACGGTCTCCCCGGTTGGCCGTACGAGCCTCGGTACGCCACGGTCGGCGACGGCCTGCGCATGCACTACGTCGACGAGGGGCCGCCCGACGGCCCGGTCGTGGTCCTTGCTCACGGCGAGCCGACCTGGGGCTACCTGTACCGGAAGATGATTCCCGGCCTGGTGGCGTCCGGCCGACGTGTCCTGGTGCCCGACCTGATCGGATTCGGCCGCTCCGACAAGCCGGCCGACCGGGCGGCGTACACCTACGAGTCCCACGTCGCCTGGACCGGCGCCTGGCTGGACCGGCTCGGCCTCACGGACATCACGCTGTTCGGGCAGGACTGGGGCGGGTTCGTTTTCCTCGTCCACGTCGGGCTCACGCCGGATCGGTTCGCGGGCGTGGTCGCCGCCAACACGGGACTGGCCGCCCCGGAGGTCATGGCCGCGTTCACCCCGGAGGAGTTCGCGCCCGCGGCGAGCGCGTTCCTGCGCTGGCTGGAGCAGTCCGAGTCGCCCGACCTGACCGCCTCATGGGCCGTCGGCAGCCCCGACAGCGCGCTCAACCAGACCGCCCACGTCCTCACCGACGAGGAAGCGGCCGCCTACGACGCCCCCTTCCCGTCCGAGCGGCACTTCGCGGGAGCGCGGCAGTTCCCCCAGCTCGTCCCGCTCGACGCCACGGAACCGCCCGCCTCGATGCTGAACCGCGCCTGGGCCGGGCTCGCCGACTTCGAGAAGCCCTTCCTCACCGCGTTCGCCCAACACGAGGACATCACGCGCGCATTCGAGCAGGCCTTCCAGGCCCACGTCCCCGGTGCGCAGGGGCGGAACCATCCGACGATCCCCGGCGCCGGTCACTTCCTGCAGGAGCAGCAGCCGGACCTGCTGGTCGACGCCATCCTCAGCCTCGGCTGACAGCCGCACTTTCCGAACAACGACCCACCCCAACCAGACAGAGGACAATTCATGTCGGAGCGCAATCCCATTCTGATCACCGGTGCGGGCGGAGCGATCGGCGGCGTGAGCCGCATGATGGTCGACATGCTGCTCGAACAAGGGCACCCGGTTCGCGCGTTCGTACGGCAGGACGACGAACGCGCGCAGTCCCTCCGCCAGGCCGGGGCGGAGGTCTTCGTCGGTGACCTGCTCACCATCGCCGACGTGACCGCCGCGCTGAAGGGCGTCCGGCGCATCTACTTCAGCATGAGCCTGTCGCCGTACTACACGGACGCCGTCAGCCTGATGGCCGCGGCGGCACGGGCCCAGGGCAACATCGAGGTGTTCGTCAACATCTCCGAGTACGAGCAGTCCTTCATGACGTTCGACAGGATGACCGCGCCGGAAGAGGAACGGCGCGCGCGGCTCGGCGGACTCGTCGCCAACTGGTCGCCGCAGCAACGGGCCCACTGGGTCGCCGAGCAGGTGCTGGAGTGGTCCGGCCTCCCGACCGTCAACGTGCAGGCGGCCTTCTTCGTCGAGAACCCCATCATGACCTGGCTGGCCCTGGGCTCACTGGCCGACGGTGAACTGCGCCTGCCCTTCGGCGACCACCGGCTCGCACCCATCGCCGGTTACGACGTCGCGGAACTGTGCGCGAAGATCCTGGCCGATCCGGCGCCGCACATCTCGAAGTCCTACGCGCTCACCGGCCCGGAGCTCAAGGACATGCACGGGATCGCGGAGGACTTCGCGGCCGTGCTGGGAAGCCCGGTCACATATGTTCCCGAAGACATCGAAACCTGGAACAAGACCTACGTGGACACCAACATGTCCGCGTACCCGCACATCGCGGAGCACCTGAAGACCCTGACACGGATCATCGGCCGCGGAGGATACGGCGGCATCACCGACGAGCTGGAGACCCTGCTCGGGCGCCCGCCGAAGACCGTGCGGTGGGCGCTGGCGAACCACCCGCGCATCCAGGAGCTGGCAGCCGCTCTGAGCAACTGAGCGGTCGGAACGGTGACGGGGGGGGGGGGGGGGGGGGGGGGGGGGG
>NZ_JBMNDS010000156.1:0-7185 GCF_052543295.1 Streptomyces sp. SAS_270 | reverse complement strand
CTCTTTTTTTGGTTGTCTCTCCCCCCAGGCCCCCGTAATCGGCCTGGACGGCCTCGTCCTCAAACGCCGGACGGACTAAACCACCCTGGCTAACCCGCCAGTCTCTGGTCCTTCAGCAGGAACCATGCCGCCACCGCCGTGGCGAGCAGTACCGCCGCTCCGATGCCGGCCGCCAGGCCGAGGCCGTCGACGAAAGCCTCTCGGGCCGACGTCATCAGGGCGTCCGCGGTGTCGGCCGGGAGGCCGGATGCCACCTCGGCCGCGCCGCCGAGTGACTCGTGGGCCGCGGACGGGGTGCCCGCCGGGGCCGTGAAGTCGCGGTAGGCGCCGGTGACGATGGAGCCGAGGAGTGCGATGCCGAGGGCGGCGCCGAGTTCGTAGGCCGTCTCGGAGACCGCGGACGCGGCGCCCGCCTGCTCCTTGGGCACGCTGGAGAGGATCACGTCGGCGGTGACGGTGAAGGAGAGGCCCGCGCCGACGCCGACGACCAGGAGCGCGCCGCCCAGCAGCGGGTAGCCGGTGGACTGGCTGAGCAGGGTGAGTGCGGCCAGCGCCAGGCCCACCGCCGCGAGTCCGCCCGCGACCACGGCGCGTACGGAGAACCGCCGGGCGACCGAGCCCGCGATCAGACCCGACACCACCGCGCCGACGGCGGCGGGGAGTTCGGCGAGACCCGCCTCCAACGGTCCTCTGCCCTGCACGAGTTGCAGGTACTGCGAGAGGAAGAAGATGAGGCCGGCCAGACCGAGGACGGTGAGCAGGTCGGCGAGCACCGCTGCGGAGAAGCCGCGGTTGCGGAACAGCCGCATGTCCAACAGCGGGGTGGGCAGCGTGAGTTGGCGGCGCACGAACCAGCAGAGCGCGCCGGCACCGAGCACACCGGCGAGCGCGGCTTCCCCGCTCACGCCGTGCGCGGCCGCCTCCTTCACCGCGTACACGAGGCCGATCATGCCGACGAGCGAGAGCACGACGCTGGTCAGGTCCCACGGACCGGGATCGGGATTCCGCGACTCGGGCAGCAGCTTGATGCCGACGAGGACGAGGACCGCCATCACCGGGAGGTTGATCAGGAAGACGGAGCCCCACCAGAAGTGCTCCAGCAGGAATCCTCCGGCGACGGGCCCGACTGCCGTACCGGCGGAGGCAGTTGCTCCCCAGATGCCGATCGCGAGACTGCGTTCGCGCGGGTCGTGGAAGAGGTTGCGGATCAGCGCGAGGGTGGCGGGCATCAGCGTCGCACCCGCGACACCGAGCAGCGCCCGCGCCAGGATCATCAACTCCGGTGTCGTCGCATAGGCGTTGAGCACGGAGACCGCACCGAACGCCGCCGATCCGATGAGCAGCAGCTTCTTGCGGCCGATGCGGTCACCGAGGCTGCCCATGGAGACGAGCAGTCCGGCGATGACGAACGAGTAGACGTCACCGATCCACAGGAGCTGGGTGCCGGAGGGCTTCAGGTCCTCGCTGATGTACGGGGTTGCCAGGCCGAGGACGGTCGCGTCGACGGCCACCAACAGCACGGCCAGGACGAGGACGGAGAGCGCGAGCCAACGGCCCGGACGCTTCTCCAGCTCTGTCGTGGCGGCCGGCTGCAGGGTGCTGGTCATGATTCCTCTCTCCGTAGGGTGCCGCCGAGCAGCAGCTCGACGATCATGTGGTGGAAGTCCTTGCCGGCGACCCGGCCCTCGGCCACGGCCCAGACCCCGGAGGCCATCAGCCCGTAGAGGGCCTCGGTGAGCCAGGCGGGAGTGAGGTCGATACGGAACTCGCCGCTCTCCTGGCCGCGCCGGAACAGCGCGGCGATCCGGGCGTCGAGCCGCGCCCAGCCCTGGTTCTGCTCCGCGCCCTCGAACAGCTGGTTCTCGGTGTAGAGGAACGCGAGCAGTCCGGCGGCGCCTTCGAGCGCCCGCACCAGACGGCGTACGGCCTCCTGGGCGGCGCCCTCGTCGAGCCGCGCCGCATCGAGCGCCGCCTCGCACTCCGCGATGCCGAGCGACTCCAGCGCCCGTACGAGTGCGTCGCGCCCGGCGAAGTGGCGGTGCAGCGTGGCCCTGCTGATCCCGGCCGCCTTGGCGACCTCGTCCATGGTCGCGGTGGATTTCCGGGTCAGGAGGGCCGCGGCACTGCGCAGCACATGCTCACGGTCGACAGCCATGAGACAACCATAGCCCACATGAGACAGCATTGTCTCATCGTAGGCATTGGCGTCTCACCTCTGATGCACAGACGGTCAGGGGCTCCGCTCGGCGCCGGGCCGCCCTGTCGCTGTCAGTGCCAGGGCAGCCGGCCGCGCCGCTCCCAGTACGCCCCCGGCTCCTCGGCGAGAGCCGCGAGCCGGGTGAGCTGCTCGTCGTCGAGGTCGACGACCGCCGCGTGCAGGTTCGAGGAGAGCTGGCCGGTGGTGGCCGCACCGGAGAGGACGACTCCGGCCCACGGCTGGTGCAGGACCAGGGCGAGGGCGACCGCGTCGGCGGCGACCCCGGCCCGCTCGGCGATCTCCCGAACAGCCTCCGGCGCCTGCCCGGCGGCAAGGCGCCCGTTGGCCATGCCCTCCTTGACGATCACCGTGAGCCCCGCGTCGTACGCCTCGCCGAGCGCGGGCGCGGCGGAGGTCTCCAGCACGTTGTACGTCGCCTGGACGGTACGGAAGAGGGGCTCGCCGTCGACCGTGACGGCGAGCGCGGTACGGATCGCGTCGGCCTGGGCGGGCCCGCTGGTCGAGAAGCCGATGCTCAGGCCCCCGGCAGCGGCCTCGGCCAGCCGGGCGTGGAGTTCCTTGTCGGTGAGGGCCGGGCTGTCCGGGGTCACCGAGTGGATCTGGTAGAGGTCGAGGCGGTCGCCGAGCAGTGCGGCGCTCTCGGCGCGCTGACGCTCGTACGTCGCGAGGGTGTGGTCCTTGACCTCGTGCGCCTCGGCGTCGGTGCGCCAGTCCGCGGTGTAGGTGTAGCCCCACTTGCTGCCGATGACCACGTCGTCGACGCCCGGCCGGCCGCTCAGCCAGCCGGCGAGGAACTCCTCGGAGCGGCCGTAGGAGCGCGCCGCGTCGAAGTAGCGCACGCCTTGCGCGTAGGCGGCGTCGAGGAGTTCGTGGGTGCGCTCGCGCAGGGCGTCGACGCTGCGCTCGGCGGGGAGGTCGTCCTCGCGGCCGAGGTTGATGTAGCCGGGGCGGCCGACGGCGGCCAGACCCAGACCGATGTGGCAGGTGGGGGTCGTTGCTGAGGCCAGTCGGGCGAAGGGCATCGCGAGCTCCGTTCGGTCGGCTCCTTGCGGCTCCCGACCAACGTAACCCGCGATGCCCCGGTGATTGGCGACCCGCTACTTGTTCTTGGCGGTGGCCCAGGCGTGCTGGGCCACGAGGTCCGCCTGCACCTCGGCCAGTTGCACGGCGACCGCGCTGGGCGCCGTACCGCCGCGGCCGTCGCGGGAGGCGAGCGCGCCCGGCACGTTGAGCACCGAGCGCACCTCGGGCGTCAGATGCGCGGAGATCTTCGCGAACTGCTCGTCGGTGAGCCCGTCCAGCTCGATGCCGTCGGCCTCGGCGACCTTCACGCACTCGCCCGCGACCTCGTGTGCGACACGGAACGGCACGCCCTGCTTGACCAGCCACTCGGCGATGTCGGTGGCGAGCGAGAAGCCCGCCGGGGCCAGCTCCTCCATACGCTCACGGTTGACGGTGAGGGTGGCCATCATGCCGGTGAAGGCGGGAAGCAGGACTTCGAGCTGGTCGCAGGAGTCGAAGACCGGCTCCTTGTCCTCCTGGAGGTCGCGGTTGTACGCGAGCGGGAGGGCCTTGAGCGTGGCCATCAGGCCGGTCAGGTTGCCGATGAGACGGCCGGACTTGCCGCGCGCCAGCTCGGCGATGTCCGGGTTCTTCTTCTGCGGCATGATCGACGAGCCGGTGGAGAAGGCGTCGTGGAGGGTGACGAAGGAGAACTCCTTCGTGTTCCAGATGATGACCTCCTCGGCGATCCGGGAGAGGTTCACACCGATCATCGCGGTGATGAAGGCGAACTCGGCGACGAAGTCACGGGAGGCCGTGCCGTCGATGGAGTTGGCCACGCTGCCGTGCTCGAAGCCGAGGTCCCTGGCGACCGACTCGGGGTCGAGGCCGAGGGAGGAACCGGCCAGGGCGCCCGAGCCGTACGGGGAGACCGCCGTGCGCTCGTCCCACTGGCGCAGCCGCTCGGCGTCCCGGGACAGCGACTGCACGTGCGCGAGGACGTGGTGGGCGAACAGGACCGGCTGGGCGTGCTGGAGGTGCGTGCGGCCCGGCATCGCGACGTCCGGGTGGGCCTCGGCGAGGCCGACCAGCGCGTCCTGGAGGTCGGCGATCAGGCCGCCGATGATCCGGGCGTGGTCGCGCAGGTACATCCGGAAGAGCGTCGCGACCTGGTCGTTGCGCGAACGTCCGGCGCGGAGCTTGCCGCCGAGGTCGGGACCGAGGCGCTCAAGGAGGCCCCGCTCCAGGGCGGTGTGGACGTCCTCGTCGGCGATCGTGCCCACGAACGAGCCGTCGGCCACATCGGCTTCGAGCCGGTCGAGTCCCTCCAGCATGCGGGAGAGCTCGTCGTCCGTGAGGAGGTTCGCCTTGTGCAGCACGCGCGCGTGGGCACGCGATCCGGCGATGTCGTACGGCGCGAGCCGCCAGTCGAAGTGGACGGACGCGGACAGCTTGGCCAGGGCCTCGGCGGGGCCGTCGGCGAAGCGGCCGCCCCAGAGCCGTACGTCACCGCTGTTGCTGCTCACTGCTCTGCTCCTCGGGAGGTGGGTGGATGTGCGACCGCCTCCCCACCGCGGACGGACGGGGAGGCGGTTGTCACGCTAGCGGTAGGTGACTACGCCAGGTCGCGCTTGGCCGCGATCTTCGACGAAAGGCTGTAGATGTCGATGAAGCCCTTGGCCGCGGCCTGGTCGAAGCTGTCGCCCGTGTCGTACGTGGCGAGGTTGAAGTCGTAGAGCGAGGTGTCGGAGCGCCGGCCGGTGACGACGGCGCGGCCGCCGTGCAGGGTCATCCGGATGTCGCCGTTGACGTGCTGGTTGGCCTCTTCGATGAAGCCGTCCAGGGCGCGCTTGAGCGGGGAGAACCACTGGCCGTCGTAGACCAGTTCGCCCCAGCGCTGCTCGACCTGGCGCTTGTAGCGGGCGAGTTCACGCTCGACGGTGACGTTCTCCAGCTCCTGGTGGGCCGTGATGAGCGCGATCGCACCCGGAGCCTCGTACACCTCGCGGGACTTGATGCCCACGAGGCGGTCCTCGACCATGTCGATCCGGCCGATGCCCTGGGCACCGGCGCGCTCGTTGAGCTGCTGGATCGCCTGGAGCACGGTGACGGGCCTGCCGTCGATGGCGACCGGGACGCCCTGCCTGAAGGAGATGACGACCTCGTCGGCCTCGCGGGGCTCGGCCGGGTTGGAGGTGTACTCGTAGATGTCCTCGATCGGCGCGTTCCAGATGTCCTCCAGGAAGCCCGTCTCCACGGCGCGTCCGAAGACGTTCTGGTCGATGGAGTACGGGGACTTCTTGGAGGTCGCGATCGGGAGGTTCTTCTCCTCGCAGAACGCGATGGCCTTGTCGCGGGTCATCGCGTAGTCGCGGACCGGGGCGATGCACTTGAGGTCGGGGGCGAGGGCGACGATGCCGGCCTCGAAGCGGACCTGGTCGTTGCCCTTGCCGGTGCAGCCGTGGGCGACCGTGGTGGCGCCGTGCTTCTGGGCGGCGGCGACGAGGTGCTTGACGATCGTCGGCCGGGAGAGCGCGGAGACCAGCGGATAGCGGTCCATGTAGAGGGCGTTGGCCTTGATCGCCGGGAGGCAGTACTCGTCGGCGAACTCGTCCTTGGCGTCGGCCACTTCGGCCTCGACCGCACCGCAGGCGAGGGCGCGCTTGCGGATGACGTCCAGGTCCTCGCCGCCCTGGCCGACGTCCACCGCGACGGCGATGACCTCGGCGCCCGTCTCCTCGGCGATCCAGCCGATGGCGACGGAGGTGTCCAGACCGCCTGAGTAGGCGAGTACGACGCGCTCGGTCACGGGTTTCTCCTCACGGTGCGTTCGCTGTCATGCATGAGTATGCAGAGTTCTGCATGATTCGTCAATCTCGACTGATGCCGAGGCTTTTTTCGAAGGCCGTTGAACGCACGAAACCGCTTTCGCGTACTCCCCACCGAACGCAGGCGCCGCGTTTGTACACCCACTCCTGACCCAAGTGAGGCATCCGCATGTCCAGGGCTCTTCCGAAGTACAACAAGCGCCGCGTCGTCATGATCGGCGGTGCCGCCGCAGTGGTGCTGTCCGGAGCGGTGATCGCCGGTTCCGCCCTGGCCGGGGAGTCCGGCAAGAGCAGCGCCAACAACGCCCCGACCAAGGCCGCGCCCGGCACGGTGAACTGCCCGGCCGTCGCGCCGAGCCTCCCCGCTGTCCCCGCCTCCGCGAAGGCCGAGGTCGACCGCAACCTGGCCCTGCTGAACACGCAGATCGCGGAGGCCAACAAGCGGCTCGTCGACACGGTCGGCCAGGGCGGACCGAACTTCGTCCAGAACGCCATCCTCGGCCCCCTCAAGGACAAGCGCGTCGCCACCGTCAACCGCATCGCGACCGCCATCGGCCGCACGGCCGCCAAGCCGCAGGGTCTCGACGCACTGGCGCCCTGCAAGCTGAACACGGGCGGCGGCACGGCGACGGGCGGCGGCGCGGCGGCCGGTGGAGGCGCTGCCCCCGCGGCGCCGAGCGCGACGGCGACCGCGCAGGCGGGCGGCGCCGCGAACAACGCGGGGGGTGCGGCCGCGGCCGGCACCATCACCTGCCCCGACGTCGCCTCGCAGCTCCCGGCGGTCCCCGCCTCCGCGAAGGCCGAGGTCGACCGCAACCTGGCCCTGCTCAACACGCAGATCACGGAGGCCAACACGCGACTGGTCAACACGGTCGGCCAGGGCGGACCGAACTTCGTCCAGAACGCGATCCTCGGCCCCCTCAAGGACAAGCGCGCCTCGACGATCGACCGCATCGCGATCTCGATCGGCCGTACGGCGGCCAAGCCCACGGGTCTGAACTCCCTCGCCACCTGCACACTCAACAAGTGACGGGCCCCGTGGCCGCACCGGTCGACGCCAAGGACGAGTTCGCCGACGAGTACTGCCTCCCGGCGATCAAGGCCAACGCCCTCTACATGGACCGCTATCCGCTGGTC
>NZ_JBMNDS010000155.1:0-7218 GCF_052543295.1 Streptomyces sp. SAS_270 | reverse complement strand
CAACCCCGTGCCGCGTAGCGGCACAGCAGCGATCGAGAAGGCCAGAATCCTCGGGCTTCAGCCCGAGGAGCAAGTCAACGCACCTATACGCCGCTGCACGCGGCGGCCCTCGCACCTTCCTCGCCCTGGTACCCGGCCACGGCCACCAGGCGGCGGCATCGATCATGCGGGCGGTGAACGAGGACGCGCCCGAGGAGGCGTTCGGCGTCATCGACGCCGGCCACGCCCAGCTCCTGGAGGACCGCCGGACCCTTCAGGCCGTACACAGCGCCCTGCGCGACCTGGAACCCACCCCCGCACCCCCACCCGGCGCAGAACCCCGGCCCGGCACCACGTTCATCGGACCACTGGCAGCCCAGCTCGGCCTCCGCCCCGCCACCCTGCGCACCTGGGAACGCGCCGGACTGGTGCAACCCCGCCGCGACCCCCTGACCGGCTACCGCATCTACGACGACGCCGACATCCGCGATGCCCGGCTGGCCCACCAACTACGGCGGGGCGGCTACCTGCTGGAGCAGATCGCCCCGCTGATCACCCAGGTGCGGGCAGCCGGCGGACTTGAGCCACTGCAGGACGCACTGCGCGACTGGCACGGCCGGCTGGCCACCCGCGGCCGGGCGATGCTGAACGGCGCCGCCGAACTGGAGGCCTACCTGCGCCTGCGCGAATAAGACGCCACCAACAGCCCCAGCTCAGGCCCTGCGGGCCAGCAGCTGGATCTCCTGGAACTGGCGTCGGTCGGTGGGCTGAGGTTCGCGGACCATCCGGGCCACCTCCGCCAGCCCGGCCGTACGCAGCAGCGCGGAGAGATGGTCGGGCCACCACCGGTAGGCCGGCGCGACGGCATGATCGAAGACCTGCGTGAGGTGAGAGGGACCGTCGGTGGCCGAAAAGCCGATCAGAAGATGGCCGCCGGGTGCCAGCACACGGGCGAACTCCGCGAAAATGACGGGGAGTTCCTGCGGCGGGGTGTGGATGACGGACCACCGGGAGAGTACGCCGCCCAGCACGCCGTCGGCGATGTCCAGCGCGGCCATCGAGCCCACCTCGAACCGCAGGCCCGGACAGTCCTGCCGGGCCAGCTCGATCATCGCGGGCGAGGCATCCACGCCGAACACCGAAACCCCCAACTCGGCCAGATGCGCGGTGACATGACCGGGCCCGCACCCCACATCCACGACCTGAGCCCCTCCACCGGCCCCTACGGCCTCGGCGAAGACACCCAGCATCGCGCGGTCCAGGGGCCTGTCCTGCAGAGCGTCACGGAACTGCTGCGCATAGACGGAGGCGGCAGCGTCGTAGGCCTCGCGGGTGGCACTCAGAGCATCGTGTTCGACCATCCCTTGATCTTCGCAGGGAATCCCGGTCTTCAGGCCGGGCGGGAATGCGATCCTCGGCCCGCAGGCGCGCAGCGCCGGAGTTCACTGCGTTGTCAGTGGCCTCCGCTAGATGATCTATTCCAAGGGGTCAGTGATCGTAGGCGATCAGTGAGCGTAGGACGGTTGGATCTCGTCGCCGGAGAGTTCGATCTGGCGGCCGACGTAGTCCCGCGGGCAGTCGAAGGCGGTGGCGGCGAGCAGTGGGTCGACGACGGGGACTGACCGTACGGGGGCTTACGGAGGATTCGTGGGCGTACCCGCACGAGTCATGCCGACAGCCGTAAACGTTGCTGCCGCTGCCGTGGCAGCAGCAGTGAATGCGACGACCAGCCACATACCCCCGACAGGGGCATTCGTCTGCGGCGCGGCGAAGCCTCCTGGCGCCGCGTACACCACGAGCCGGTCTCCTGCCTCCGCGTCGGCGGGGCATGCCTTCCCGACCGGGATGAGCTCCGACTCCCTCAGATTCCGCTCGAGTTCCGTGCCGTCGAGGCGTTCCAGCGAGCACTCCCACCAGAACCGGGTGACCTTCCCCGTCGGGGAGTTCCGCTCATGCCGTACGGACTCCGTGACGACGGTGTCCACCGGCTTGCCCCACACAGCGAGCACGGCCTGGTCGAGAAACGTCAGCAACCCCAGAGCCAGGAGAAACTCCACGACCGCGGCCACCCCGAAGTGCCAAGAACCAAGACGGACGAAGCACACGCCGATCAAGGAGATCCCCACGCCGAGGACCAACAGCGTCGCAACGACCGCCACTGCCGGGTGAGGCCACCACGCGGGAACCAGCACCACCGCGGCCACGGCCAGCCCGCACATCAGCACGGAAGCGGCGACGCCCAGCAGGACGCCGACCACCCACAACTGTGGTCTCCCTCTCACTGCCCCCTCCTCAACTGCTGTAGTCCTCAGGCGCATTCATGCCCAGCCCGTCGGCGGTCTGACCCAGGTGCGAGCGACCATCCCGCAAGCACGCACGGTTACTCACCGATCTGGCCGTACGTGGGGAGTTCTTGATGGCCGCTGTCAGCCGCCGCCCACCCCACACCCTCCGCAAGCATCCCTTGGAATTGATCATCTAGTTCCCGGCGCTGACACGAGCCGCGAGAACACCTGATCCTCCCGCGCCCCTGGGGCGCAGCGCGCGACTGCCGGCGGCCAAGGGGGCCGCCGGCAGTCGAGGGAGGGTTTCTGGAGAACCGGGAGAACCGGGAGACCCGGGTGAAAGAGCGCCGGGGGAGAGGGGGTTCAGGCGGCAGCGGTGCGGTTTCCCTGCGCGTCCAGCGGCGACCACCACAGCGCCGAGGTGGCGGCGCCGTCGCCGAGTATGACGCCGCGGCCTTCCACGACCCGCCCGTCCCGCCAGCGCAGCAGGTGCAGTGCGGTGACGTCGAGCAGGTCGTAGGGCGAGGTGGAATCGGAGGGCGCGCCGGCGCGCAGCGCCCAGTTCTTGTTGACGTCGACCGAGTAGCCGTCCGCCGCATTGGCCATGATCGTTACGTTCTCCGCCCGGTAGGAACCGGCGGACAGCTTCCCGACGGTCCCGAGGAAGCCGAGGAACGCGTCCAGGCCCTCGTGCCATCCGGCGTGGGCGTGGTTGCCGGGGATCTCGAAGCGCAGGTTCTCGTCCCAGTACTCCAGCATCTTGTCCCGGTCACCGCTTGCCAGCGCGATGAAGGCGTCCTGGACGCGGTCGGTGGTCAGTTCGGGCATGGAAGAACTCCTTAGGAGAATGGGAATGACAATGGGGGTGGGGGTGGGGTGAGGGTGAGGAGGGGAGTGGGGGAGGCCGGGCGGTCGTGTGACGGGAGCGCCCGTCAGCTCAGCGGGCCGCCGGCGACGTAGAGGATCTGGCCGGAGACGAAGCCGGCATCCTGCCCGCAGAAGAACGCGATGGCTTCGGCGACGTCCGAGGCGGTGCCCACCCGGCGGACCGGGATCTGTGCGGCGCAGGACTCTTGGAACTCCTCGAAGCTCAGGCCCATCCGCTCGGCGGTGGCAGCGGTCATGTCGGTGGCGATGAATCCGGGTGCCACCGCGTTGACGGTGACGCCGAACGGGCCGAGTTCGATGGCCAGCGTCTTGGTGAAGCCCTGCAGGCCCGCCTTGGCGGCGGCGTAGTTGGCCTGGCCGCGGTTGCCCAGCGCGGAACTGCTGGACAGGTTGACGATCCGGCCCCAGCCGGCCTTCGTCATGTGCCGCTGGACCGCGCGGCTCATCAAGAACGCGCCCCGCAGATGCACGGAGAGGACGGTGTCCCAGTCCGCCTGCGACATCTTGAACACCAGGTTGTCGCGCAGCACCCCGGCGTTGTTCACCAGGATGCCGGGGCTGCCCAGTTCCTCGGCGATCCGCTCCACCGCGCTTTCGACCTGCTTTTCGTCACTGACATCGGCGCCCACCGCCATGGCGCGGCCGCCGGCGTCGAGGATCGCCTGCACGGTGGTGTGGCAGTTGCTCTCGTCGAGGTCGACGACGGCGACCGCGTGCCCGGCCGTGGCCAGCCGGCGGGCGGTGGCGCCACCGATCCCGCGGGCCGCCCCGGTGACCACCGCGACGCGCCCCGGTGCGCGGACGCTTTCGCTCGTCATGCTGATTTCTCCGATCGCAGGGGCCCGGCCATCGGGCGTGAAGGGCGTGAAGGGCGTGAAGGGTGTTGCGGGGCGGGGGAGTTGGTGCTCAGGCCCCGACGGGCACGTTGGTGTCGGCCTCAGCCTGATCGGGTGCGGTCTGCTCGGCCTGCGCCGCAGCAGCCGCACGGGCCTTGGCGCCGACCACGGCCACCAGCAGCGTGGCGGCGGCGGCGAACGCGGCCAGGATCCACAGCAGTTGGTGCAGGCCGGAGGTGAAGGCGTCGGCGCCGATCTGGTGGAAGGCGGCGCGTGAAGCGGCCGGCACGGTGTCGGTGGGGCCGCTGAGCTGGCCCTGGTTGAGGGCGTCGGCCAGGGCGCCCGGCTGGTGCCCGTAGGGTCCGGGGTAGGCGTCGAGCTTGCTGCCGATCTGCTGGCGGGTGAAGGTCGCCAGCAGGGTGCCGGCCACCGCGATGCCGATGGCCTCGCCGGCCAGCCGCATCGTGTTGAACATTCCGGCGGCCATCCCGGCCCGCTCGGCGTCCACGCTGGAGACGGCCGCGCCGTCCATCACACCGAACGACACACCGATGCCGATACCGATGACCGCGAAGGGGCCCAGCGCCGCCCAGTTGCTCACGTCGGGGCTGAGCACCGTCAGCCAGGCCGCGCCGATGGCCGTCAGGGCGACCGAGGCGGTGACCATGTGGCGCACCGGGATCCACCGCAGCAGCGCACCGGCGATCATCGGGAAGAAGATCGTCGGAACGGTGAGCATCAGCATGTCCACACCGGCGTGCATGGTGCTCTGGTCCTTGACCGCGGTCAGGTAGGTGGGCAGGTACACCAGCAGCGGGGTGAAGGCGAAGACCAGCGCGACCACGCCGACGCACAGCGACACGAACTGCGGCTGGCTGAACAGCTTCAGGTCGAACATCGGGCGTTCCTGGTGGCGTTCGACGTACACGAAGGCGACCAGCAGGACGGCGAACACCACGTACGCCGCGATGTTGAAGGGGGAGGCCCAGCCCAGCTGGGAACCCTCGAGCAGGGCGGCGATCAGCGCGGCCAGCGCGCCGCTGAAGGTGAAGGTGCCGGCCCAGTCCACGCGGGTGGCCTGCGGGTCACGCGACTCGGGCAGGAACACGGTCAGGGCGACGACCACCGCGCCGGCGATCGCGGGAACCAGGAACACCGAACGCCAGCCGAAGTTGGTGGACAGCGAACCCGCGACGAACGGCCCGAACGCCATGCCGATGCCCACCGCGGTACCAAAGACACCGAAGGCCTTGGCGCGTGCCGGACCGTCGAACACCTGGGCCAGCAGGGCGCTGCCGGAGGTCAGGACGGCCGCGGCGCCGACGCCGGCGATGGCGCGGGCGATGTCCAGCAGCACGATGCCGTTGGACAGTGCCGAGATGAGTGAGCACAGCGCGAACAGTGCGATGCCGGTCAAGAACACCTTGCGTCGGCCGAAGCGGTCGGCGAAGGAACCCGCCGCGAGCATGAAGCTGGCGAACGTGAGGTCGTAGCCGTTGACGATCCACTGTCCGGCGGCGAGCCCGTTGTGGAAGTCGGCCGCCACGCCGGGCATCGCCACCGACGCCCCGGTCAGGGAGATCGGCAGCAGCAGGGAGGCCAGCACCACCGCGGTGAGAGTGATCACCGGGTGGCGGGCGGCGGAGGGGGGTGTGTCCTTCATCAGCATCCTTGTCGGGTCGCAGAAACACTTGTCGCGTTCACAAGCGGGGGAGGCGCCGCAATTTCACCTGCAGGGAATTTGGGCGCAGTGCGAAGAGGCACAGCCAAATCTATGGCCGGGCAAGGATGTTGAGAATTCCCCCTTGGGTCAGCCGGTGATGTCACTTTGGAAACACCGGGACTTGTCTTGCAGCCGGAATCCTTCCGCCCCGCCGGCCCCGTGCCTAGCGTGAGGCGACGTCCCACACCCCGTCCGCGCCATGCGAATCAGCCATGCGGATCAGCCATGCGAATCAAACGAACAGGACTCTTTCCATGAACGAACCAGTCGTCGTGGTGGGTGCCGGTCCGGTCGGCCTTGTCCTTGCCTGCGAACTCCTTCAGCAAGGAATTCCGGTACGGATTCTCGATGCCGCACGCGGGCACACCGCGCATTCCCGGGCCACCACCATCTGGCCTCGCCCGCTGGAACTCCTTCGCCGTATCGGCGTGACGGATCAACTGCTCGACGAGGGCTTCAAGGTCCGCGGTGTCTCCTACCTCTCCAACAACCGGCATCTGGCGACCGCATGGCTGGACCGGCTCGACACGACACCCTTCCCCTTCGCGCTCGGCATCCCCCAGGACCGCACCGAGGCGGTCCTCGAAGCCCGCCTCCAGGAGCTGGGCGGCAAGGTCGAACGCGGCGCCCGCCTCACCGCGCTGGACGCCTCGGGCCCGCGCGCGCACGCCACGTTCGAGCTCCCCGGCGGCACCAGCGAACAGATCGACGCCTCCTGGGTCATCGGCGCGGACGGCGCGCACAGCACCGTCCGAAAAGAGCTCGGCATCGCCTTCGCCGGGGCGCAGCTGCCGGTCAACTTCGCCATCACCGACGCGCAGCTGTCCGGCGACCTGCCCCCCGACGTCGTCCACTACTGCTACACCGCCCAGGGCGGCATGGCGCTGGCCCCCGTCGCACGCGGCGTGCACCGGGTCGCGGTCAGCGTGCCGCCCGAACTCGCCGAGACCGAACCCTCCCGCGACTTCTTCCAACGCGTGCTGAGCGAACGCGGCCCCGGCGGCGTCACCCTGGGCGAACTGCGCTTCAGCGCCGTCTTCCGCGTCCACGTCCGCTCCGCGGAACGCTTCCGCAGCGGCCGCGCCCTGCTGGCCGGAGACGCCGCGCACGTGATGAGCCCGGCCGGCGGGCAGGGCATGAACACCGGACTGCAGGACGCCGCCAACCTCGGCTGGAAACTCGCCGGCGTCCTGCGCGGCACCCTGCACGAATCCGCCCTGGACAGCTACGACGCCGAACGCCGGCCCGCCGTCCACGCGGTCGCCAAGACCACCTCCCTGCAGACCCGCTGGGGCATGCTGACCAACCCCGCGCAGCTCGCCCTGCGCGACGCCGCCGTACGCACCGCCGGCCGCACCGGACTCCTGCAGCGCTACCTCTCCCCCCAGATCGCCCAGCTGGAGGTCACCTACCCGGCCACCACCACCGCCCGGCGCACCCGCACCACCCTCCAGCCCGGCGCCCGCCTCCCCGTCCTGCGCGGCGCCGACACCGGCGCCGAGCACGG
>NZ_JBMNDS010000154.1:0-7565 GCF_052543295.1 Streptomyces sp. SAS_270 | reverse complement strand
TCCCGGGCAGTACGCCCACGCGGCGACGGGCAAGACGTACCGGCACGGACCCGACCCACCCACCGGCCCCCACGCGAACGGCGCCCACGCCAGCAGACGGCACGGACCCGACCCACCCACCGGCCCCCACGCGAACGGCGCCCACGCCAGCAGACGGCACGGACCCGACCCTCCCACCGGCCCCCACGCGAACGGCGCCCACGCCAGCAGACGGCACGGACCCGATCCACAACGCACCCGCACCGCGCCCCGCGAACGGCGCCCACGCCGGCAGCGCGGATCAGGGCTCCCGGGTTTCCGATTCCAGACGGGACCGGGTCGTGCCGCCGTAGACGCCTAGTTGGTCGGCGGTGATCCCGCGGGCCCACTGGTAGCGGCGTACGGCGTCTTCGACCTGGGTGTCGTACGTGCCGTTGGTGTCGCCGACGTAGAGGGCCAACTGGGAGAGGCGGAGCTGGAGTTCGGTCACGTCGGGGCCCTGGTCGCCGAGCTGGAGGGACTGGGAGCGGCGCCGGTCCCGGTTGCCCTCGGTGGGAATGACCGACCCGGTGGCGGAGACGGTCGAGGGGGCCTCGGACGGCGTGGCGGTCGGCGAGGGAACCCCCGTGCTCGATGCCGAGGGCGACGCGGAAACCGACGGCGACGGCGAGGCCGACGGGGAAGGAGCCGCACCCGCGCCACGGCTGGGCACCGGAACCGACCCCCGCACCGGCGCCGTGGAGCGCACACCCCCCGACGCGGACGCCGAGGCAGCCTCGGACGACACGTCCGGCACGCTCGCCCGCGCGTCGTCGGGCAACGCCCGGTCCCGCGCGGGGGTGTCGTACGAGAACATCCCGCCGGCGAACCCCGCCGCGGCCACGACGGTCACCACAGCCGCGGCGACACCGAGCAGAACAGCACGCGCCCGACGCCGTGACGCCGGCTCCACCGAAACCGCCGGCTCCCCCGGGACCGGCCCAGGCTCGGACCCCGCCCCCGGCAGCGCCGCAAGCCGCATCGTGGCCGCGGACCCGTCCCCGTCCCCGTAAGCGCCCCCGGCCGGTACTTCCCCGGGCTCCAGTTCCACGTAGGGCCGTATCCGCAACGGATCGAAGTCCTCCGCCGCGGCCGCCTCCGCCGTGCGGGCGTCCCGCAGAGCGTCGGACGCCCGTTGCGTGCACGCGCAGGAAGGCGTGCCGTCCGGCGCCCGGGGTGCTCCGCACTCGGGGCAGACAAGCCCGTTCACATCGGTCACGCGTGAATCCCTCCCCCTGAGAACTCCACAGATTATGCAGATCTTCCGCACACGAGGCCCAGGAGCCCCCGGATTCCCGGCCACGGGGAGGACTCAACAGGCCATAACCGGTCACACCGACCAGGATGGAACGTGGCCGAGACCCGAGGGGCCCACGGGAGGTCTGCATGACCGAGGACGCGCAAGGCGCCGGAGAAGCGCAGCCTGCGGCAGGGCGGGAAACGAGCTCGCCGCCACCGGCCGTGGCTCCCGACACCCCCACCCGAGGCCGTCACCGCAGGGGCGAAACCCCCGACCAGCACGTACCCGGCGGCGTCATGGTCTCGATCGGCGCCCTCCTGCTGGGCATGCTGCTCGCCGCGCTGGACCAGACGATCGTGTCGACCGCGCTGCCGACGATCGTCAGCGACCTCGGGGGCCTGGAGCACCTCTCCTGGGTGGTCACCGCGTACCTGCTCGCGTCGACCGCGGCGACCCCGCTGTGGGGCAAGCTCGGCGACCAGTACGGCCGAAAGCGGCTGTTCCAGGCGGCGATCGTGATCTTCCTGATCGGGTCGGCGCTGTGCGGCATGGCGCAGAACATGCCGCAGCTGATCGGCTTTCGCGCGCTCCAGGGTCTCGGCGGCGGCGGGCTGATGGTGCTGTCGATGGCGATCGTCGGCGACCTCGTGCCGCCGCGCGAACGCGGCAAGTACCAGGGGCTGTTCGGGGCGGTGTTCGGCGCGACGAGCGTGCTGGGACCGCTGCTCGGCGGCCTGTTCACGGAGCATCTGAGCTGGCGCTGGGTGTTCTACATCAACCTGCCGGTCGGCATCGTGGCCCTCGCCGTGATCGCGGCGGTCCTGCACATCCCGCACCGCGCCGAGCATCACGTCATCGACTACCTCGGCACCCTCCTCATCGCCACCGTCGCCACCTGCCTGATCCTGGTGGCGTCGCTCGGCGGCACCACCTGGGACTGGAACTCGCCGCAGCTGATCGGCGTCGCGGTCCTCGGCGTCGTCCTGGCGGTGGCCTTCGTCGCCGTCGAACAAAGGGCGGCCGAACCCGTCCTCCCCCTCAAGCTGTTCCGCATCCGCACCTTCACGCTCGCCGCCGTCATCAGCTTCATCGTCGGCTTCGCCATGTTCGGCGCGATGACGTACCTCCCCACGTTCCTCCAGGTCGTCCAGGGCGTGACGCCCACGATGTCCGGCGTGCACATGCTGCCCATGGTGTTCGGCCTGCTGATCTCCTCCACCGCCTCCGGCCAGATCGTCAGCCGTACCGGCCGCTGGAAGGTGTTCCCCATCGCCGGCACGGCGGTCACGGCCCTCGGTCTGCTCCTGCTGCACCAGCTCGACGAGAACAGCAGCACCGGCGAGATGAGCGCGTACTTCTTCGTCTTCGGCCTGGGCCTCGGCCTGGTCATGCAGGTCCTCGTGCTGATCGTGCAGAACGCCGTGTCGTACGAGGATCTGGGCGTCGCCACCTCCGGCGCCACCTTCTTCCGCTCCATCGGCGCCTCGTTCGGCGTGGCCATCTTCGGCACGGTCTTCGCGAGCCGCCTCGGCGACAAGCTGACGGACGCCCTCAGCGGACAGCAGCTCCCGGCGGGCATCACCGCGGACTCCCTCAAGGCCGACCCGAAGGGCATCTCCCAACTCCCGTCCACCCTGCAGCCCCCGGTCCTGCACGCGTACGCCTCGTCCATCACGGACGTCTTCCTGTACGCCGCCCCGGTCGCCGTCGTCGGCTTCGTGCTGGCCTGGTTCCTGCGCGAGGACAAGCTGCGGGGCGCCGTCACGACCCCCGATCTCACGGAGACGCTCGCCAGCAACCCGGTGGAACGCTCGTCGTACGACGAGGTGTGCCGCGCGCTGTCCGTGCTCGGCACCCGCGAGGGGCGCCGGGAGATCTACGAGAAGATCACCGCGCGGGCGGGCTACGACCTGCTGCCCGCCGCGAGCTGGCTGCTGCTGCGGATCAGGAAGTACGGCTGGGCCGAGCCCGCGGTGCTCGCCGAGCGCAGCGCCGTACCGCTGAGTGTCGTGATCGCGGCGGCCCGCCAGGTCGAGGAGCGCCGCCTCGCCGTGCGCGAGGGCGTCGACCTGGTCCTCACGGACGAGGGCCGGGTCGCCGCGGGGAAGCTGGCCGAGGCCCGCGAGGAGTCCCTGGCCGAACTGCTCGGCGACTGGTGGGGCCCGGACCGCCCCACCGACCTGGCCCAGCTGATCACGGAACTCAACGCCGAGATGTGCGGCTCCGATGCGGAACGCCCGCACGACGGGGCGACGACACGCCCGTACAGGACGGTCGCCTGATCCGCCCAGGACCTCACATGGGCCCCCAGTCGGTCGGATTCTTCAGCCCGTGAGCTTCTTCGCGAACCAGTGTTCCGCGTAGGTGCTGTCGTTGTGCGGCGCGGTCTCCTCGTAGCCGAGGCGGGCGTACAGGGTGCGCGCCTCCACGAGGTCGTTACGCGTGTCGAGGACGATCCGCTCGGCGCCGAGGCCACGCGCCGCGTCCTCGGCGGCGGCCACCAGCAGCGCCGCGCCACCCCGGCCGCGCATCCCCTCGCGGAGGAAGACGCGCTTGAGTTCGGCCGTGGCCGCGTCCGTCAGTTGCACGCCCGCGGTGCCGGCCGGCTCGCCCCCGTACCGCGCGACGAGCAGCACTCCACCGGGCGGTGCGAGATACGCGCCCGTGTCGGCGGCGATCTCCCGCTCCAGCTCGTCGGGGTCGGTGCGCCGCGCCTCGTGGAGCAGGTACCAGCGGTCGCTGACCTCCGTGTAGTACGCCCGCCACAGTTCGGCGGCGACGGGGGAGTCGAAGGGCTCGGGAGCGATCGTCCAGGGGAGTGCCTCACGGGTCATGCCGATCATTGTCACGGCGTGCCCCGCCCTGTCGGCAACCGCATTTCCTCAGGGCTTCACGGCCCGCAGCAGCATGTGCGTGACCTCGGGGGAGTCGTGGACCTCGGTCTTGTGCCACTCGATGTGCTCGGTGCCGAGGTCGTCGAAGAGATGGGTGCCGGTGCAGGCCAGGACGGGGACGATGTGCAGGAGCAGTTCGTCGAGCAGGCCCGCGCGGATGAACTGCTGGACGAGGTGCGCGCCGCCGGCCAGCGAGACGTCCTTCTCGCCCGCGGCCTCCCGGGCGAGCGCGAGAGCGTGCTCGGGGCCCTCGGTGACGAAGTGGAAGTCGGTGCCGCCCTCCTTGTGGAGGGTCTCGCGGGGGTGGTGGGTGACGACGTACACGGGGTGGTGGAAGGGCGGGTTGTCGCCCCACGGGATCTCCCCGGTGACGTACATGCCGTGGCCCATCACGACCGCGCCGGACCGGGCGTTCCAGGCTTCGAGCATCCGCGAGTCCGCGTTGTCCGTCCCGCCGGCCAGGCCCTGCGCCTCCCGGAACGCGCGAAGCCCGTACACCCACTGGTGCAAGCGCTCGCCGCCGATGCCGAGGGGGTGCTCCACTCCGGAGTCGGGCCCGGCGATGAATCCGTCCAGCGACATGGCGAGCCGTGCGACGACCTTGCTCATGATGATCTCCTCAAGGGGGTTCTGGCTTCTCGCTCTTCTCACTCCGTGCGTCGAACGGGCCGACCCCGAATCGACACGCCCGCCGGACGAATTACGGAAACTGGTCGTCATGAACCGAACAGACCGGCTGTACGCGCTCGTCGAGGAGTTGCGGGCCGCCGCGCCCCGCCCGCGCAGCGCGCGGACGCTCGCCCTGCGCTTCGAGGTCAGCGTCCGCACGATCGAGCGGGATCTCGCCGCGCTGCAGCAGTCGGGCGTGCCGGTCTACGCAGAACCCGGCCGGAGCGGCGGTTACGTCCTGGACCGGGAGCGGACCCTGCCGCCGCTGACCATCACCCCCGCCGAGGCGACCGCGCTGGCCGTCGCCCTGCGGGCGCTCACCGGCACGCCCTTCGCGGCCGACGCGCGCAGCGCGCTGCACAAGGTGCTCGCCGTGATGCCGGACCGGGAGCGCACGGCCGCCACGGACCTCGCGGGCCGGGTCCAGCTGCTCGTGCCCGCCTCGGCCGAGCGGCAGCCGCCCGCGCCGGCCGTGCCGGGACCGCTGCGGGAGGCTCTGGCGGCCGGGCGGGTGCTGCGCCTGGAGTACGCGGACGTCGCGGGCGCGCTGACCGGACGTACCGTCGAGCCGCTCGCCTTCCTCGGCGGCGCGGACCACTGGTACCTGGTGGCGTGGTGCCGGCTGCGTTCCGGTGTGCGCTGCTTCCGTCTCGACCGCATACGGGAGGCCGCGTTGCTCGACGAGCGGATACCGGAACGCGCGATCGACCTGGCCGAACTCGACACGCTCGGCTGGGACTTGATGCCCCTGACCGAGCTGGGGATGTGAGCGCAATCACCGACAGGGGGTTGTCGCGCACGGGCGTGAAGCTGTTGTCTCCCACCACGGAAGGCGACCACCATGACATCGACCACGACCACCACCACGACGACGGACTCGGCCCCCGACACCCTCACCCCCGAGACGGGGATCGCCCTCTTCGCGCGCTGGACGGCCATGTGGAACGGCGACTTCAGCGAGCCCGAGCGCTTCCTCGACCCGGACTTCCGGATCCGGTTCGGCAACACCCCCGACGGCGCGGAGACCGACGACATCCACGGACCGGCGGCCGTCGTCGACTACATCGCGCGGTTCCGCGCGTCCTACCCCGCCCTCCACTACGCCATGGACGGCACCCCGCTCGTCGACGCCGGGCAGCGCGGCGCGGCGACCCGCTGGTACGTGAAGGGGGAGGACGCCTCAGGCGCCGGCCTGGCGAAGAGCGGCATCGACCTGATCGAGGTACGGGAGGGACGCATCGTGACGGTGTGGTCCGTGACGGGGCACCGTCGCTTCGCTGCGTGACGGGCGCTGTTTGAGGGGCGAGTTCCGGGCAACCCGGACGGGGAGCCGGCCCGTTGGGCCGAGGACCCCGGAAGGCATCCATGTCCACAGGCGTGATCATCGCTCTGATCGTGATCGTGGCGGCCGTTGTCATTGTCGCGGCCGCCCTTGTCCTTCTCGCCCGGAGGCCGCAGGGCGGGCGAAACCTGCGGCGACGCTTCGGACCCGAGTACGACCGCACCGTCGCCCGGCACGACGGCGACGCCCGGGCCGCCGAACGCGACCTTGCCGAACGCGTCAAGCGGCACGGTTCGCTGCGTGAGCGGCCGTTGGAACCCGCGGCCCGTGACCAGTACGTGGCCCGCTGGACGGCCGCCCAGGAACGCTTCGTCGACTCGCCGCGGGAGGCGGTCGCCGAGGCGGACCGGCTGCTTCAGGAGCTGGCCGGCGAACGCGGCTTCCCGGACGGCGGCCGCTACGAGGAGCAGCTCGCCGCGCTCTCCGTGCACCACGGGCACCGCGTCCACGGCTTCCGTCAGGTGCACCGGGCCGCACAGTCCGGCACCGCGGACGGCGGGGCCGGTACGGAGGAGCTGCGCGAGGCCATGGTCGAGGCCCGCGCCCTCTTCGACGAGCTGGTGACCCCGTCCCGCCGCGACCACGCCCGCCACCGCGCGGACGACGGTTCCGAGGCGGCCGGAGACACCCGTGCAGCGGCGCCCGCCCGCACCGAGGGCTCCGCCTCCCACAGCCGGTCCCATCTGCCGTGGGCGTTCAACAGGCATCAGGCGAAGGGCAGTTGAGGGCAGCCGAGGAAGGTGAAGTACGTGATCTCAGGTGAAGGAACCGAAGGCACCGGACGCACCGAAGGACGCAACGCAGAACGCAACGCAGAACGCAACGAAGGACGCACCGAAGGCATCACGGGCGCCGAGCGTGCCGAGCACATGGAAGGCACACCGCGCGGCGACCGGCCCGCGCCCATGAAGGGCCGCATGGGCCAGGCCGCTCAGGCCGAAGACCTCGGCGGCGGCCGTACGAGCCGTACGACGGACACGCCGGCCCGGGAGGGCATGGACACCGGTAGGGACACCGGTATGGGCACCGGCATGGGTGCCGCGGCCCGCAAGGGCTCCGCGCACGACACCCGGCTGGTCCCGCACGACGACACCGACAAGCTGTCGCTGCGGCTGCAGCACGCCGTCGGTGGATTCGTCGACGGTCCGCGGGCGTCCGTCGAGGAGGCCGACCATGTGCTGGAGGAGGCCGCAGAGCGGCTCACGGACGCGGTGACGCAGCGTCGCCGTACGCTGCGCGCGTCCTGGCAGACCACCGGTGAGGACTCCTCCGACACCGAGCAACTCCGCCTGGCCCTGCGGGACTACCGCGAGCTGACGGAGCGGCTGCTGAGGATCTGAGGACCCGGCAGACGCAGGCAGCACGCGGACAGCACACAGGCCGCGCCCCCGGACCGTCGTCC
>NZ_JBMNDS010000153.1:0-8159 GCF_052543295.1 Streptomyces sp. SAS_270 | reverse complement strand
GGGCGCCCCTGAAGCAAGGGGCGCCCCCACCGCCGTATCCGCGATCAGAGACGATCAGAGACGATCAGGGCCCGTTGCCCCCGTTGTTTCCGTTCCCCCCGTTCGACTGCCCCTGAATGAAGCCGTCAGGGAGCGAGAAGCCCGGAGTGGGGAAGTTGCCGCCGTCGGTGGTGCCGCCGTCCGTTCCGCCGTCGGTCCGGCCCCCGTTGTCGCCGTTCCCGTTTCCGTTCCCGTTGCCATTTCCGTTGTGGTCCCCGTTGTCGCCGTCGTCGCGGCCCTTGTGCTTCTCGGGGTCGGGGATGTTGACGAGGTTGAAGTCGAGAGCGGGCTTGCCCTCCAGGGCGCCGGTCATCATGTCGCGCCAGATCGGTCCGGGGACCTCACCGCCGTAGACCTTGGGGCGGTAGACGCCGCCGATGGTGATGTCGACCATCCGCCGCTTGTGCGTGGGGTCGCCGACCCAGACCGCGCCCGCCATGTTCGGTGTGTAGCCGACGAACCAGGCCGCGTAGCGGGAGTCCGTCGTACCGGTCTTACCGGCGCTCGGACGGCTGCCGAGGCCCGCCTGCTGGCCCGTACCGTCCTCGACCACGCCCTTCAGGAGCGTGCTGACCGTGTCGGCGGTGGTCTCCGACATCGCCCGCGAGCAGGTCGACTTCGGGACTTCGAGGGACTTCTTCGCGCCGCCGACCTTCTGGCTGATCGAATCGATGGCGATCGGCGTGCAGTACATGCCGCGCGAGGCGAAGGTCGCGTAGGCGTTCGCCATCGTCAGCGGAGACATCTCCTGGGTGCCGAGCGCGATCGACGGAGCCTGGTCCATCTTGCGGCCGTCCGCGCGGTCCGCGCCCAGCTTCGCGGCCATCTCGGTGACCGGGCAGATGCCGATGTCACTGATCAACTGCACGTAGTAGGTGTTGACCGACTTCGCGGTCGCTTCCTTCATGCCGTACGGGCCGTGCTCCGACTCGTTCTCGTTGCTGAGGTCGGAGCCCTCGGTGTTCACCCAGCTCTTGCCGTCGCAGACGGAGATCGGGCTCGGGTACTCCATCTGGTACGGCGACGAGTACTGCTGTGTCGCGGACTTGCCGCCCTCTATGGCGGCTGCGGCCACGATCGGCTTGAACGTCGAACCGGGCTGGTAGCCGGCGCCGCCGCCCATGTCCTTGTTCACGGAGAGGTTGATCTGCGTCTCGTGCTTGCCGAAGCCGTACGGACGGGACTGGCCCATGGCGAGGATCTTGCCGGTGCCGGGCTCGACGACGGTGGCGGCGGTCGCCACGTCGTCGCTCTTGTTGACGTGGTCCTTGATCGACGCCTGCGCCGACCTCTGCGCCTGCGGGTCGAGGGTCGTACGGATGGTCAGGCCGCCCTGGTTCCAGACCTTGGCCCGGGCCTCCTTGGTCTTGCCGAAGACCGGGTCGCTCAGGAACACCTCGCGCACGTAGTCACAGAAGAAGCCGGCGCCCTTGACCGCCGTGATGCAGCCGTTCTTCGGCTTGCTCACGTGCAGCCCGAGCGGCTTCTCCTTGGCCGCGTCGGCCTCCTGCTGTGAGATGTCGTGCACCTCGGCCATGCGCTGCAGCACCGTGTTGCGGCGCTTGGTGGCCTCCGCCTCGTCGTTGACCGGGTCGTACCGGCTGGGCGACTGGACGATGCCGGCGAGCAGCGCCGACTCCTGGAGGTTCAGCTTCTTGGCCGGCTTGGAGAAGTAGCGGTGGGCGGCGGCCTCGACGCCGTACGCCTGCTCGCCGAAGAACGTGATGTTCAGGTAGTTCTCGAGGATCTTCTTCTTGCCGAGCTTCTCCTCGAGCTGGATCGCGTACTTCAGCTCGCGGATCTTGCGCCCGAGGGTCTGCTGGGTGGCCTCGGCGACCTTCGTCGGGTCGTCGCCGGCCTCCTCGACGAAGTAGTTCTTCACGAGCTGCTGCGTCAGCGTGGAGGCGCCCTGGGCCACTCCGCCGTTCTGCGCGTTCTGGTTCACCGCGCGCAGGATGCCCTTGAGGTCCACCGCGCCGTGTTCGTAGTACCGCGAGTCCTCGATCGCGACGATCGCCTTCTGCATGTACGGCGACATGTCCTTGAGGTCGATGATCGTGCGGTCGCGTGAGTAGACCGTGGCGATCTGGCCGCCGTTGTTGTCCAGGATCGTGGTGCGCTGGCTCAGCGACGGGCTCTTCAGGTTGTCGGGGATCTCGTCGAACCCCTTGACCGATCCCTTGGCCGCGAGACCCAGGGCACCCGCCGCAGGCAGCGCGATCCCGGCCATCACGGCTCCCGCGAGCACACTGACACCGAGGAACTTGGCGGCCTGCTGCGTTGGCGACAGACCACCGCCCGAGCGCTTCTTTGGCATGAGGGCAGCCTACGTTCTCATTCGCCGGACACGCGTATATGCCTTGGCCTAAGCTGCTCTCAACTGTCACAGCAGTGCGGCCACGTATCAATACGTCCGGCGACCCCGAATCGTTCCGGAAGTCTTCCTACTTTTTCAGTGGGGGCGTGTCCGACTCCGCCTCATGTGTCACCAGGCGTCCGTTGTGACTCAACTGAACTGTCCCGATTCGTCGGGATACTCACGCATGTCCTCAGGTCACTCCGTCGGGTGATCTGCCGCTTACGCATAGTCCGTTCGGGCCATTCAAGATTGGGCCCGAAGGGGGTGTTGCGCTGTGCCCACCTTCCGTAACGTCCTCAACTGGCGGCGGTGAATATGCCGCTGCCGCCGTGGGGGAGCCTCGATTCGGGAGAGGACGGCGCCGGTATGGGCTGGGTAACCGACTGGAGTGCGCAGGCGGCCTGCCGCACTACCGATCCAGATGAGCTGTTCGTTCAAGGAGCAGCGCAGAACAGGGCCAAGGCAGTGTGCACCGGATGCCCGGTGCGCACGGAGTGCCTCGCCGATGCGCTCGACAACCGCGTCGAATTCGGCGTGTGGGGTGGCATGACGGAGCGGGAACGCCGCGCACTGCTGCGCAGGCGGCCCACCGTCACCTCCTGGCGTCGGCTGCTTGAGACAGCGCGTACGGAGTACGAGCGAGGGGCGGGGATCCTGCCCTTCGACGAGGAAGAGGTGTACGAGCACTACGTGGCGGTGGGCTGAGGGCGTTCTCTCCGAAAGGTCTCCGGAGGATTCCGGGAGGTCCCCGGGGGTTTCTCTCAGGCGCTCGCCTCGGGCAGCTCCGGCCGGTTGGCCGCGAGCCGGTCCCCGATGTCCCGCAGCCCCGCGAGGTCGTGCACATCGCCGGGTAGCGCGGCCACTTCGGCGACTTCCACCTCCGGGTGGAGCGCGGTGAAGCGGTCACGCATGCGCTGCTCGCGGGAGAGCAGCCGCATGCGCTCGGCGTGCAGCTTCAGAAGGCCTGCGGTGAGGTGTTCCACGGTTCCGTCGGAGACGGGGGAGCCTTCGTCGGAAACGCCGGCGTCGGAAGCGGCGGCCGGGTCAGCGGGAGATTCTGATCCTGAACTGCCGTACGTGTCGGGAGAGTTACGAAGTCCAGCTTTCCCGCCCTCCTGATCCACAATGCGGGCGTCCTCAAGATTTTCCGCGGCGGCGAGCGCCCGCTCGGCCGACAGCTGAGCGGCACCGCTGCCGTGCACCCGGTTGAGGACCAGCCCCGCGAACGGCATGTCCTCGGCGGCCAGTCGTTCCACGAAGTAGGCGGCCTCGCGCAGCGCGTCCCGCTCCGGGGCCGCCACCACCAGGAAGGCCGTGCCGGGCGCCTGCAGCAGCTTGTACGTGGCGTCCGCGCGCGTACGGAACCCGCCGAACGTGGTGTCCATGGCGGCCACGAACGTCTGGACGTCCTTGAGGAGTTGCCCGCCGAGCAGCTTGCCCAGGGTGCCGGTCATCATCGACATCCCGACGTTCAGGAACTTCATCCCGGCGCGTCCGCCGAGCTTCGCCGGAGCCGTCAGCAGCCGGATCAGCCGCCCGTCCAGGAACGAGCCCAGCCGCTTCGGCGCGTCCAGGAAGTCCAGCGCCGAGCGCGAGGGCGGTGTGTCGACGACGATCAGGTCCCACTCGTCGCGCGCCCGCAGCTGCCCCAGCTTCTCCATCGCCATGTACTCCTGCGTGCCCGCGAAGCCCGCCGAAAGCGACTGGTAGAAGGGGTTGTTGAGGATCGTTGCGGCCCGCTCACGGTCCGCGTGCGCCTCGACGATCTCGTCGAAGGTGCGCTTCATGTCGAGCATCATGGCGCACAGTTCGCCGCCCGAGGACTCGTCGATGCCCTTCACGCGGCGCGGGACGTTGTCGAGCGAGTCGATGCCCATCGACTGGGCGAGCCGGCGTGCCGGGTCGATGGTGAGGACGACCACCTTGCGGCCGCGCTCGGCCGCTCGCAGTCCCAGGGCCGCCGCCGTGGTCGTCTTGCCGACGCCGCCCGAGCCGCAGCACACCACGATGCGGGTCTTCGGGTCGTCGATCAGCGGGTCGACGTCGAGCACGCGCGCGGGGTCCAGACTCATGACATCCCTTGCTTCCGCAGGTGGGTGGCCAGCTCATAGAGGCACGAGAGGTCCATCCCCTCGCTGAACAGCGGCAGTTCGTGCAGTGGCAGACCCAACTCGGCCAGCACGGCGCGCTGTTCGTGCTCCAGCGTGTACCGCTCGACGTACTCGTCGGCCTGCCGCAGCAGCGGGTCCACCAGCCGCTCCGCGTTCCCGCCGCGGCGCGCCCCGCCGAGGCCGGCGGCGGACAGCGACTGGGCGAGAGCGGTGCGCGGCAGCGCCCGTACGTGTTCCAGGGCGACCGCGTCCAGCACCTCGGGCCGCACCATGTTCACGATGATCCGGCCCACCGGCAGATTCGCCGAACGCAGCTCCGCGATGCCGTCCGCGGTCTCCTGGACGGGCATCTCCTCAAGGAGTGTCACCAAGTGGACCGAGGTCTCACGGGACTTGAGGACGCGCATCACGGCCTGAGCCTGGTTGTGTATCGGGCCGAACTTCGCGAGGCCCGCCACCTCGTCGTTCACGTTCAGGAAGCGGGTGATGCGCCCGGTCGGCGGGGCGTCCATGACCACGTAGTCGTACGCGAACCGGCCGCTCTTGTCCTTTCTGCGGACGGCCTCGCAGGCTTTGCCCGTCAGGAGGACGTCCCGCAGCCCGGGCGCGATCGTGGTCGCGAAGTCGATGGCGCCGAGCTTCTTCAGGGCCCGGCCCGCGCCGCCCAGCTTGTAGAACATCTGGAGGTAGTCCAAAAGGGCCAGTTCGGGGTCGATGGCCAGTGCGTACACCTCCCCGCCCCCCGGAGCGACGGCGATCTTCCGCTCCTCGTAGGGCAGCGCTTCTGTCTCGAAGAGCTGCGCGATGCCCTGTCTGCCCTCGACCTCGACCAGGAGAGTGCGCTTCCCCTCGGTCGCGAGGGCGAGCGCGAGGGCGGCGGCCACCGTGGTCTTACCGGTACCGCCCTTGCCGCTGACGACCTGGAGCCTGCTCACGTCTTCGAGCCTAACCACTCCGCGCGCGGAGTAAGCGGGAGGCTGTGGACAACGTGTGCGAGAGGCTCCGGTGACAGCGGATACAGTCGGCCGCATGACCAAGTGGGAATACGTGACTGTGCCGCTGCTCGTCCATGCCACGAAGCAGATCCTGGACACCTGGGGCGAGGACGGCTGGGAGCTCGTCCAGGTCGTGCCCGGGCCGAACAACCCCGAGCAGCTGGTGGCCTACCTGAAGAGGGAGCGGCAGGCATGAGCGCGGTCGAGGACAGGCTTGCCGAGCTCGGGCTGACGCTGCCCGCCGTTGTTCCGCCGCTCGCCGCGTACCAGCCCGCCGTGCAGTCCGGCGTGTACGTCTACACCGCCGGCCAGCTGCCGATGGTGGAAGGCAAGCTTCCGGTCACCGGCAAGGTCGGTGCCGAGGTCACGGCCGAGGAGGCCAAGGACCTGGCCCGCACCTGCGCGCTGAACGCGCTGGCCGCGGTCAAGTCCGTCGCGGGCGACCTGGACCGCATCGCGCGGGTCGTGAAGGTCGTCGGCTTCGTGGCCTCCGCCCCCGACTTCACCGGCCAGCCCGGTGTCCTGAACGGTGCCAGCG
The DNA here is from genome assembly GCF_052543295.1 of Streptomyces sp. SAS_270. Lineage (NCBI taxonomy): Bacteria > Bacillati > Actinomycetota > Actinomycetes > Kitasatosporales > Streptomycetaceae > Streptomyces > Streptomyces sp. SAS_270. The sequence goes on along the minus strand of NZ_JBMNDS010000153.1, from coordinate 2,117 downwards.
AGCTGTTGGGCGAGGTTCTCGGCGACAAGGGCGTGCACGCCCGCAGCGCGGTCGGCGTGGCCGTGCTCCCCCTGGACGCGCCGGTCGAGGTCGAGGTCCAGGTGGAGCTGACGGAGGCGTAAGCCGTACGTCAGCCGCACCGCGGCTCGCGGGGCCCCGGCCCCGCCGGGGTGCCCCGTCCCGTCCGGGACGCCCCTGGAGCAGGCGATTGTTGCCTCTCGAACATCAGCGCACTACGGGATAGCCTCCGCCCATGGCGAATGGGCAGTGGTATCCCCCGGAGTGGCCGGACCGTATCCGCGCGCTGGCGGAAGGCACCCTCACCCCGGTCACCCCGAAGCGGGCGGCCACCGTCATGCTGCTCAGGGACAGCGACGGCACACCTGCCGTGCACATGCTGCGCAGACGCGCCTCCATGGCCTTCGCCGGAGGCGCGTACGCGTATCCGGGCGGCGGCGTGGACCCCCGTGACGACGATCACCGGATTCGCTGGGCGGGTCCCACGCGCGCGTGGTGGGCCGAGCGGCTGGGCGTCGACGAGACCTCCGCCCAGGCGATCGTCTGCGCGGCCGTACGGGAGACGTACGAGGAGGCGGGCGTCCTGCTCGCCGGACCCAGCGAGGACACCGTGGTCGGCGACACCACGGGCGAGGAGTGGGAGGCGGACCGAGCAGCCCTGGTCGCCCGCGACTTCTCCTTCGCCGAGTTCCTCGACCGCAGGGGACTCGTGCTGCGCTCGGATCTGCTCGGCGCCTGGACCCGCTGGATCACCCCGGAGTTCGAACCCCGCCGCTACGACACATGGTTCTTCGTGGCCGTCCTCCCGGAGGGCCAGCGCACCCGCAACGCCTCCACGGAGGCGGACCGCACGGTGTGGATCCAGCCGCGCGAGGCGGCCGAGGGGTACGACAAGGGCGAGCTGCTCATGATGCCGCCCACCGTCGCGACCCTGCGCCAGCTCCTCCCGTACGCCACCGCCGCCGACGCCCTCGCCGCCGCGCCGGCCCGCGACCTCACCCCCGTCCTGGCGCAGGCCCGGCTGGAGGACGGCGAACTGGTCCTCTCCTGGCCCGGCCACGCCGAGTTCACCAAGCACATCCCGAAGGGCGGAGCCCCCGCATGACCGACGTCCCGGAAGGCCCCCACGCATGACGGACGCAGCCGCCCTCCCCGGTCAGCCACGCGGCGGGGTGCTCTCCGGCCCCGCCACCCCGCGAGCCGTCAACGTCCTGGCGCCGAACGCGTCCGCGATGACCCTGGACGGCACGAACACCTGGGTGCTCGCCGAGCCGGACTCGGAACTGGCGGTCGTGGTCGACCCGGGTCCGCTGGACGACGCGCACCTGCGCGAGGTCATGGCCACCGCCGAGAAGGCGGGCAAACGGGTCGCGTTGACCCTGCTGACGCACGGGCATCCCGACCACGCGGAGGGCGCCGCACGGTTCGCCGAGCTGACGGGGACCAAGGTGCGGGCCCTCGACCCGGCGCTGCGGCTCGGCGACGAGGGGCTGACTCCCGGGGACGTGATCACGGTGGGCGGACTCGAACTGCGCGTCGTGCCGACGCCCGGCCACACCTCCGACTCGCTGTGCTTCCATCTCCCGGCCGATCAGGCGGTTCTGACGGGTGACACCGTCCTGGGGCGCGGTACGACGATGGTGGCCCACCCGGACGGCCGCCTGGGCGACTATCTCGACTCCCTGCGGCGGCTGCGCTCGCTCGCGGTCGACGACGGTGTCCACACGGTGCTGCCCGGCCACGGTCCCGTCCTCGAAGACGCCCAGGGCGCCGTCGAGTTCTACCTCGCCCACCGCGCGCACCGGCTCGCCCAGGTCGAGACGGCCGTCGAGAACGGCCACCGCGCACCGGCCGAGGTCGTCGCCCACGTGTACGCCGACGTGGACCGCTCCCTGTGGCCGGCGGCCGAGCTGTCCGTCCGCGCCCAGCTGGAATACCTGCGCGAGCACGGGCTGATCTAGGGGGCTTCTGACGGATCTTCGCGGCATCGCGACGCCCATGTCCTCGGGCCGGGCATCCCGATGGCTGTCCTCGGATCGGCCGTCCCGGGATCGAGTGTCGCCGGGCAGGGCGTCCCGATGGCCGGCCCCGGATCGGCC
>NZ_JBMNDS010000152.1:0-8247 GCF_052543295.1 Streptomyces sp. SAS_270 | reverse complement strand
CACGGAGCACGGGCCCCCCCCCGCTGTCGTGCGCGGGGGATCTCAGAGCGGGGTGAGGTGTCCCGGGGTCGAGGGTGTCGACTGCTGGGGCAGCATCGACGGCTCGTAGGGCGCTGTTCGGGGCTGCAGCGCGAGGACCGCGGCCACCGGGTGTTCGTCGTCGACGGGCTCGGTCACCAGCGGTTCGGTCATGCCCGATCCGGCCACGATCCGTCCGGCGGGGACCCGCTCGGCCAGGGCCGGTTCGGGCGCCGACCGTGACAGCGTCACCACGCCCCACGCCGCCACGGCGGCGCCGCCGGCGGCCAGCAACAGGCCCGCCGCGCCGCCCTGGAGCCGCTCGCCCAGCAGCGAGAGACCGATCACCACCGCGGCCATGGGATTGGCCAGCGTCACCACGGCGAGCGGCGCGCCGAGGCCGCCCTTGTAGGCGGTCTGCGAGAGCAGCAGCCCACCTGCCGCGAACGCCGCGACGAGCAGTGCCACCACGATCACCTGGACGCTGAGCAGTGGGCCGGTGCGGTCCGTCACCGCCACCGTCACGGTCTGCGTGAGCGCCGAGGCGACCCCGGACGCGAACCCGGAGGCCGTCGCGTGCCGCAGTCCCGGGCGGGTGCCCGGCCGCGACAGGAGACCGATGACGGCGGCCGTCGTGGCGGCGACGGTCAGCGCCTCCGGCACGCTCAGCACGGTGTCGGGCGCGGGCCCGGACGCCGTGACGAGCAGCGCGGACAGGCCGATCAGTGTGAGCGCCGTACCGCGCCACTCGACCGGGCTGACCCGCCGCCCGGCCACTCGCGCACCGAGCGGCACCGCGGCCACGAGGGTGAGCGCGCCGAGCGGCTGGACCAGGGTGAGCGTCCCGTACTTCAGCGCGGCGACGTGCAGCAGCGCGGCGGACGCGTTGAGCACCACCGACCACCACCAGGACCCGGTGGCGAGCAGCCGCAGCGTGCCCGCGCCGGTGTTGCGGGAGGCGAGCCGCTCCTGGGCGACGGCCGCGGCGGCGTACGCGACGGCCGAGAACAGGGAGAGGACGACGGCGGTGAGCGTGGTGTTCATCGTCCGGCTCCCACGAGCTCAGGCAGTTCCCGTACGGAGTCGTCGGCGCCGGCGACTTCCTGCGCGCGCCCCGCGGTGGTGGCCGTGCGGTGCGGCAGGTGGATCACGGCGAGCGCGATGCCGAGCAGTGCGGTCGCCACGATCGAGTCGAGCCAGTAGTGGTTCGCCGTGCCGACGATCACCGTGAGGGTGAGAAGCGGGTGCAGCAGCCACAGCCAGCGCCACCGCGACCGGGTCGCGGCGATCAGGCCGATAGCCACCATCAGCGCCCAGCCGAAGTGCAGCGAGGGCATCGCCGCGAACTGGTTCGCCATCGAGTCGGTCGCGGGCGCCCCGCCGTACACCGTCGGCCCGTAGACCTGCCCGGTGTCCACCAGGCCGGCCGCGGCCAGCAGCCGCGGCGGGGCCAGCGGGAAGGTGAGGTGCAGGACCAGGGCGGCGGCGGTCAGCAGGGCGAGGACCCGGCGGGCCCACACGTAGTGCGTCGGGCGCCGCAGGTAGAGCCAGACCAGGAAGGCCGCGGTGGCCGGGAAGTGCACGGTCGCGTAGTAGGTGTTCGCGATGTGCACGAGGGTGTCGCTGTGCAGCAGTGCGGTCTGCACAGCGCCCTCGCCCGGCAGGTGCAGCGCCCGCTCCAGGTCCCACACGCGGTTGGCATTGCGGAAGGCCTCGCCGGTGTGGCCGGTGCCCAGCCGCCTGCCGAACTCGTAGACGGCGAAGAGGCCCACGACGAGCAGCAGCTCACGCACCAGCGGCGGGCGATCGGTGGTGTCGTGCGCCGACGGTCGTACGGCTGAGCGCCCCGCCCACCGTCGTACGGCGCTGTCGTGTGGCGACGACGAAGTCGCCTCGGTGTTCCGGGTCGGCGGCCGCGTGGCGGTGTTCCGCGACGACGGCCGCCGTATGGCCCCGTCCGACTCGGGTTCTGCAGGCTCGGTTCGGGATTCCATCCCCCGGCCCCCTTGCTGTGTTCTTGCGTGGGGTGATGCGTGGTGAGCCCAGGAAAGGGTCCACTCGACAGGGGAGTGGGTCCTGTCCAAGGCTCATCGATACGTCAGTGTACCGAAACGAAGGAGTATCGGTACACTGACGTATCGGTACACCAACGTATCGATTCGGTACACTGGGAATAACTGAGCGACCACCGTCGCCGGCACCCCGACACGAACGAGGAGACGAGCCATGACGTCGCAGGCAGCGGAGGGACCGGAGACGGTCGCCGCCTCGCGCCGCTCCAAGATCACGCCCGAGCGTGAGCAGGAGTTCTACGACGCCGTGATCGAACACATCCGTGAGTACGGCTACGACGCGCTGACCATGGAGGGCGTGGCCGCCAGCGCCCGCTGCAGCAAGTCCACGCTCTACCGGCAGTGGAAGACGAAGCCGCAGTTCGTGGCCGCTGCGCTGCGCGCCAACCGGTGCGTGCGGTTCGAGGGAATCGACACCGGCTCTTTCGCCGGTGACCTGCGCGAAGTGGCCCGGGCCGCGTGCGAATGGTCCGGCAACGACACGACCAGCCTCTTCCAGGCCCTCGGTCATGCCGTGCTGCAGGACGCGGAACTGCAGCAGGCGCTGCGCGAGGCGCTTGTCGAGCCCGAGGTCGCCGCGATCCAGAAAATGATCCGCCGCGGGGTCGAACGGGGCGAGATCGCCGCCGATCACCCGGCGCTGGAGTACGTCCCCGGGATGCTCTTCGGTGCCCTGCGGGTGCGTCCGGTACTGGTGGGGAAGCCCGCGGATGCGGCATATCTCACACAGTTCGTGGAGGCGGTCGTGATCCCGGCACTGGGCCTGACCTGAGACCCAGGCCGCCGTCCTCGGGAGACCCGGACGGAGGCCTGCTCGCGCCGCACCGTGGGGACGGGGGCGGCGCGCACCCCCGGCCGGGTGGGGCTTCTCTTGAGCGGAGAGGCGCCCCACCCGGCCGAACTCTTTGCGGGGTGCGGAAGCGGGTTAGCGGGGCGCGGACTACACGTTCTCCCCGTTGCCGCCGGCCCCGGACGCCTCCTTGATCCCCTTGGTGATGGTGTCGATCACCGACAGCTCGGGTGCCTTGGAGCTGACGTCGACGCCGAAGCGGACGACGACGAGCGACTTGGTGTCCACGGGCGAGGGGAAGACCAGCGACTCGACATAGCCGTCGTCTCCCTTGCTCGTGACGACCTTCCAGCGGACCAGATAGCCCTTCTCGCCGGCCACGGTGACCGCCTTGGAGGCCAGTTCGGTGTGCGAGGTGATCTTGCCGTACCCCTTGCCGTAGGACTCGGTGGCGTTCTTGGAGATGTCCTCCTTGGCAGCCGCCTCGGCCGTCGTGGCCTTGAGCTTCTGAGTCTCGGCGGTCGCCGAGTACGCCCCGCCGCGCTGGCACTTCTCCGAGGTGGCGCCGGGGCACGGGTAGGTGTCGGTGGTCGACACCCCGGCGCCCTCGGCGGTGGTGCCGCCCGCCCAGCCGTCGGGAACCGGGATGCTGATGCCGCTGACGGCGTCGGTGGCGTAGCCGTCCTCGATCTGCGGTCCGCCCGACTGGCCCGGCGCCGGGCTCTGGCCGCCGGAGCCGCCGCTGCCGCCCGTTCCGCCGGAGCCACCGGGAGCGCCACCCGTGCCGCCCTGGCCGTCGCCCGGACCACCCGTACCGCCCTGGTTGCCACCGGGACCGCCCTGGCCGTTCTGCCCGCCGGGTCCCTGGGAGTTGGCCGTGTTGCCACTGCCGCCGTCGTCCTTGGTCAGCGCGTACACGCCGCCGCCGATGCCCGCGAGGACCGCGATGGCCGCGGCGACGGCTATGCCGGTCCGCAGGCCGCGCCGCGGTGCGCCCGGAGCACCGGGACCGGGGGCACCGAAGGAAACGACGTCCGGATACGGTCCGGTGGCCGGCGCGTGCGCCGGGGGACCCCACGCGGCGGCCGACCCGACGGGGCGGGTCTGTTCCGTCCATGCCCTGCCGTCCCACCAGCGCTCGCTTGCGGGGCTGTCACTTGTCTGCCCGGGGTCGGGATACCAGCCGGGGGGAGTCACCTGCGTCATGGTGCCCACCGTATGAGGTGTGGGTGAAAGGCGGATGAGAGGACTCCGGGCGGAGACGGAGGAGATCTCCCCTCGCCGCGTCCGGAGGCCTCACCGGCGCCACCCGGCCGAACCAGGGGATCGTCACTCCAACACCAGGCGCACCGGCGGTTTCGGCGCAGGTGGCGGCAGCCGCAGCCCCTCCCGCCCGGGGGTGAGCGAGCCGAGCACACTCGGATGCCGGGCTCCGGTACTCGTCGGTTCGGTGCCCGCGAGTCCGTGCAGCGTGAGGAAACCGAGGACGGCGAAGGCGTACGCCTCCTTCGCGGCCGAAGGCAGGCCGAGTTCGTCGGAGCTGCGCAGGGCCACGCCCGGCAGCTCTGCGCCGAGCATTCCCATGAGCGCGGGGTTGCGGGTGCCGCCGCCGGAGACGATGACCTCCGTCGCGCCCGCCCCGCGCACGGCGTCGGCGACCGTCCGGGCGGTGAGCGCGGTGAGCGTCGCGATCACGTCCTCGGCGGGCAGCGTCCCGACACCGGCCAGCGCCTCGTGCAGGTGGCCGAGGTGGAAGAGCTCCTTGCCGGTGGTCTTGGGCGCGGGGCGCGCGTAGTACGGCTCGTCGAGCAGCCGGTCCAGCAGCGGTCGGTGCACTCGGCCGCGGGCGGCCAGCGCGCCGTCCACGTCGTACGCCAGACGCCCGCCGCTGAAGCCCTGGGCCGCCGCGTCGACGAGCGCACAGCCGGGCCCGGTGTCGAAGGCGGTGCCGTCCGGCGCCGTCAGGTTGGCGATGCCGCCGAGGTTCAGCGCCACCGGAGTGCCCGGCCGGCCGCGCAGCCACAGCAGGTCCACCAGGCTGACCAGGGGAGCGCCCTGCCCGCCGGCGGCGATGTCACGCGGGCGGAAGTCGGCGACCACGGGCAGCCCGGTCGCCTCCGCGATCCATGCGGGCTGCCCGATCTGCAACGTGCCGTGCACCCGGGCGTCCTCCACCCAGTGATAGATGGTCTGCCCGTGCGAGGCGACCAACTCGGCGTCCCCGTCGCACAGTTCACGGTTCGCCCGCACGGCGGCCGCGGCGAACGCCCGCCCGATCAGGGTGTCCAGGCGGCACACCTCCGCGAGCGTGGTGGACGCCGGGGGCAGCGCCGCCGCGAGCGCGTCACGCAGATCCTGTTCGTACACCTCACTGACCAGCCCGAGCGGCCGCAGCGTCAAGGTGTCACCGTCGAGGGCGAGTTCAGCCGCCGCCGCGTCGATGGCGTCGTACGACGTCCCGGACATCAGGCCGATCACGCGCATGGGGTCAACCTGCCTTTCCTGCGGGGGTTGGCTTCTTCGCAGCAGCTTTGGTTAGCCGAAGGCGCCCCACGGTGAGCGCGCGGCCGCCGTGTCCGTGGCGTTCGAGCCTGTCGCGCCTCGGGCCGCTCACGAGCATTCCGTCAACTCGCCCTTCCCGCCCGCTCCGTGGCGTGCCGGAGCCACGGAAAGGGCCAGCGCGCTCAGTGCACACGTCGCCACCGCGTAGTACGCCGGGATGTCCACGTTTCCGGTCCGCTTCACGGTTTCCGTGATGATGAGGCCGGCGCAGCCCGAGAACACGGCATTGGAGAGGGCGTAGGCGAGTCCCAGGCCCGTGCAGCGCACGCTGGTCGGGAACAGTTCGGCGAGCATCGCGGGGCCCGGGCCCGCCATCAGTCCCCCGACCGCTCCGGCGCCGAACACGGCGACCCCCTTCGCCCCGGTCGAAACGCCGGTGTCCTGAAGGAGGTTGAGCAGCGGAACCGCGAGGACGACCACCAGCAGCGCCCCCGGCAGCATCACCGCCCGCCGCCCGATCCGGTCGCTGAGCAGCCCCGCCGGGATGATCGTGACGGCGAAACCCAGGTTGGCGAACACCGTGGCGAGCAGCGCCTGCTGGAAGCTCGCGTTCAGCGTGCTCTGCAGATACGACGGCAGGACGACGAGGAAGGTGTAGCCGGCCGCCGCCCAGCCCATGACTCGCCCGGCACCCAGGGCGACGGCCCGGGCGACCTCGCGCGCGGGAGGGCTCCCGGCCGCCTCGGAGGCCACCTCCGCCTCGAACGCCGGCGTCTCGTCGAGCCGGAGCCGCAGCCACAGCGCGCCCAGCCCCAGTGGCAGCGTCAGCAGGAACGGCAGCCGCCAGCCCCAGTCGCCCAACTGCCCCGCACTGAGCACGCCGGCCAGCAGCGCCGCGACCCCCGCGCCACCCAGCAGCCCCAGGGCCACCGTGAACGATTGCCACGACCCGTACAGTCCACGCCGGCCCGGCGGCGCGAACTCCGTCATCACCGAGACGGCGCCGCCGAACTCCCCACCCGCGGACAGGCCTTGGACCACGCGGAGCAGGGTGAGCAGCCAGGGCGCGAGGGCCCCCACGGTGGCGTACGTGGGCAGCGCACCGATCAAAGTGGTCGCACCCGTCATGAGGACGATCACCAGGATCAGCACCGGCCGGCGCCCGATCCGGTCGGCGAGCCGCCCGAACAGCGCGGCGCCGACCGGCCGGAAGAAGAAGGCCAGCGCGAAGGACGCGTACGTCTTCACCAGGCCCTCGACCTCGCTGCCGCCCTCCGGGGTGAAGAACCGCGCGGCGATCACCGTCGCGAAGTAGCCGTAGACACCGAACTCGTACCACTCGATGAAGTTGCCCACCGAGCCGGCCAGCAGGGCCCGGCGGGACTGGCCGGGCCGGGCGGCGCGCAGGTCCGGGCCGTGCACGGGGGTGCCCATGTCGATTCCTCCCATCGGTCCGCAGCGGGCGATGTCTGAAAGTTAGCTTCATTTCGGCGGGTGCTGACGGTCAATAACTTTCACAAAGGCCGGTGGGCGCGTCGCCGCGTCGCCTTCGGACACCTGCCGTCACTCGTCTCGGCAACAGGTGCCCGGACCCGCCTCCACATCGGCTTCCGTGCCGCTACGCTCGATATCCGTACGTCGTTTGGGCGACCTGGGGAGGTAGCGGGATGACGGAGGCACGGCCCGGACCGGCCGTACCGGCCGCCACGGCCTCCCTGTGGGAGCGCGACGCGGAACTCACCCGCGTCGAACGGGCGGTGGAGGCACTGCGCGCGGACTCCACGACCTCGGGCAGTCTGCTCGTCTTCAGCGGCGAGGCGGGCATCGGCAAGACCGCGCTCCTCGCGGAGGCCCGCCGGATCGCCGAGGCCCGCGGCTGCACCGTGTGGTCGGCCCGCGGCGGCGAGACCGTCACCTCCGTGCCGTTCAACGTCATACGACAGCTCCTCCAGCCCGCCCTTCTCTCGCTCATGCCTGAGGAGGCGCGCGAATACCTGGGCGACTGGTACGAGATCGCCGGCCCCGCACTCGGCATAGCGGACCCGGGCGAGCGCACCGCCGACCCGCAGGGCGTGTGCGACGGCCTGGTCGCGGCCGTGCGGCGGCTCGCCAAGCGTGAGTGGCCGCTCGTCCTCGTCATCGACGACGCGCACTGGGCCGACCAGGAAACCCTGCACTGGCTCGGCGCGTTCGCCGAGCGCCTGGACGACCTGCCCGTCCTCGTCGTGGTCGCCCGCCGCCCCGGCGATGTCACCGGCGAGCGCGCCCGCCACCTCGAAGCGGTCGCCGCCGCGGCCCGCCCGGTCACCACGCTCAGCGCGCTCACCCCCGACGCGGCGGCGGGACTGACCCACGCCACGGTCGGGGCGCACGCGGACGCCCCGTTCTGCCGCGAGGTGTGGGCGGTCACCGGCGGCAACCCGTACGAGACGGTCGAACTCCTCGCCAAGGTCCAGGACAGCGGACTCGAACCGGTCGAGTCGTCCGCCGCCGAACTGCGCGCCCTGAACCGCTCGGCGCGCGGCCGCGGACTCGTCGCCCGCCTCGAAGGGCTCGGTATCGACGCCACCCGGTTCGCCTGGGCGGCCGCCATCCTCGGCACCGAGATCTCCCTCGACCTCGCCGCCCAACTCGCCGGAATGCAGCGCGACGAGGCGCTCCGCTGCGCCGAACTGCTCGGCGTGGCCCGCATCCTGACCGCCGACACCGAGCCCGCAGGCAGCCTCGGGACCGACGGCGACCTGGAGTTCGTGCACCCGCTGATCGCCACCGCCGTCTACCGCTCGATCCCCGACGCGCTGCGCACCGCCATGCACGGCCAGGCCGCCTGGGCGGTCACCGAGTCGGGCCGCGGCGCCGCGGCGG
>NZ_JBMNDS010000151.1:0-8671 GCF_052543295.1 Streptomyces sp. SAS_270 | reverse complement strand
CCCGGTTACATTCCGAACCCGGAAGCTAAGCCTCACAGCGCCGATGGTACTGCAGGGGGGACCCTGTGGGAGAGTAGGACGCCGCCGAACTCCTTTTAAAGAGAACCCCCGCACCTTTGGTGCGGGGGTTTTCTGCGTTTAGGGTCGAAGCCATGCGCTACGACCTGGTTATCTTCGACAACGACGGCGTCCTCGTCGACAGCGAGCCGATCTCCAACCGGCTCCTCGCCGCGTACCTCTCCGAACTCGGGCACCCGACGTCGTACGAGGAATCCATCCGGGACTACATGGGGTCCGCGATGCACCGCATCCACGAGCTGGTCCTGGAACGCACGGGACAGCGGCTGCCGGACGACTTCGACGACATCTTCCACTCTCGCGTGTTCGCCGCCTTCGAGCGGGAGTTGCAGCCGGTGGCCGGGATCACGGGCGTACTGGAGAAACTGGCCGCGGACGAGGTGCCGTACTGCGTGGCGTCCTCCGGGAGCCATGAGCGGATCCGGGTGGGGCACCGGACGACCGGGCTCGACCAGTGGTTCGAGGAGACCAGGATCTTCAGTTCGCAGGACGTCGGGCGGGGGAAGCCGGCGCCGGATCTGTTCCTGTACGCGGCCGAGCGGATGGGTGTGGCACCGGAGCGGTGTGTGGTCGTGGAGGACAGCCCGCTGGGTGTACAGGCGGCCGTGGCGGCCGGGATGGACGTCTACGGGTTCACCGCCATGACGCCACCGACGAGGCTCGCTCAGGCCACCCAACTCTTCTCCGGCATGGGGGAGTTGGCTGACCTGCTCGTATGACCTGGGTCGGTGTCACCATGCTGACATTTGTCATGCGGAGCTCCGGACGATCGTTTCTACTGGCCGACCCGTCCCGGCGGCGAAGCTAAGGGCATGACGACGAAGACGATGAACACCGGTTCCCAGGGCCAGAGCATGAAGAACAACTTCGCGCCGCTGATCGTGGACGTGGCGGTTCCGCTCGGGTCGTACTACCTGTTCAAGGACGGCTTCGGGATGAGCACCTTCGCGGCGCTCGCCTGGAGCAGCGTGGTGCCGGCCCTGCGGACCGCGTGGACCGCGGTCAAGGAGCGGACGACCAACGGACTCGCGCTTCTCATCCTCATCGTGAACGTCGTCGGGCTGCTGCTCAGCTTCGTGTCCGGCGACCCGCGGCTGATGCTCGCCAAGGACAGCGGGGTCAGCAGCACGGTCGGCATCGGCATCCTGCTCTCCGTGGCGCTCGGCCGGCCGATGATGACCGCGGGCCTGAAGCCCTTCCTGGTGAAGGGCGACGCGGCCAAGGAGGCCGCCTGGCAGCGGCTGGCGTCGGGCGCAGCGTCCGGCTCGGCGGACTTCCGACGCAAGGAGCGCACCTTCTCCGTGGTCTGGGGCGTGGCGCTGCTCGCCGAGTGCATCGCCCGGATCGTCGGCGCGTACACCATCCCCGTGGACACCATGATCTGGCTCGGCGGGGTCATCATGATCGGCGTCATGGCGGTCACCTTCCTCGTCAGCGGCGGTCTCGCCGCCGGGCCGATGGAGGGCATCCTCGCCGCCGAGGTGAAGGACAGCGAAGCCGCAGCCGCGACGACGGAGCCCGCGGTCGCCGTCGCCGCCTGACGAAGCCGCGCGGAGCAGCCGGCCAAAGGTGAAGAGAATTCATCTTTGGCTGGATCTACCCACGAGTACGCCGGGGCCTTACGCTCGCCGCCATGACAGATGTGCTGCGGCGCGGTAGGGCCTCTTTGGCGTTCAGCTTCTTTGCGCAGGGCGCCACCTTCGCGCTGCTCGTGACGCGCATTCCCGCGATCCAGGACCGGTACGGGATATCCGACGCGCTCCTGCCCGCCTTCCTCGCCGCAGTGCCGGTCCTGGCCGGCGTCGGCAGTGTCTGCACCGAGCAGCTGGTGAAGAGGGTGCCGCCCAGCCGCGTACTGCGGTGGGCGCAGCCGGTCGTGCTGCTCGCGCTGCTCGGTGTCGGGTCCGGCGACCAACTGGTCGAGGTGGCCGTGGCGCTGGGGGCCTTCGGGCTGGCGGTGGGGGGTCTGGACGCCTCGATGAACATGCTCGGGGTGAGCCTGCAGCGGGCGTACGGGCGCAGCATCATGCTCGGTTTCCACGCCGTGTACAGCCTGGGCGGGATCCTGGGGGCGTCGCTCGCCTGGGTCGGGGCCCACTGGCATCTCTCGCTCGTCGTGCTGTATCTGCCGGTGGTGCTGGTGCTGCTGCCGGCCGCGCTCGTGGCGAGCCGTTGGTATGTCGACGCGGGTGTCCCGGGCGAGGAGGAGGCGCGGGAGGCGGCCGATGCCGGGCCCGTAGTGTTCAAGCTGCTGCTGCCGCTGTGCCTGGTGATGACCTTCGCGTACATCGGGGACTCGACCGTCTCCAACTGGAGTGCGAAGTATCTGCAGGACGTGCTGGGCAGTTCGGAGCAGCTGGCGACCGTTCCGTACAACGTCTACATGGTGACGACGTTGCTCGGGCGGGCCATCGGGGACTTCGGGGTGCGGCGGTTCGGGGCCGTGGCGGTGGTGCGGCTGGGGGCGGTCGTGGCGGCGGTGGGGTTCGCGGTGGTGGCGGTGGCGCCGGGCGCGTGGGTGGGGATGCTCGGGTTCACGCTGCTGGGGCTGGGACTGTGCGTGCTGGTGCCGCAGACCTTCGCGGCGGCCGGTCGGCTTTTCCCGGGGGCTTCGGATACGGCCATCGCGCGGCTCAACGTGTTCAACTATGTGGGTTTCTTGATCGGTTCGCCTCTGGTCGGGGCGCTGGGGGATGCGTGGAGTTATCGGGGCGCGATGCTCGTGCCCATGGTGTTGGTGCTGGTGACCCTGGGGTACGCCCGCTCGTTCGCTTCCGGGTCGGACCGATACGGTGGCGGGCATGAGCGGCCGCGCACAGCTGATGTGGGACGAGGCAGTAACGGGGTATGACTTCGGTCCGGACCACCCGATGGATCCGGTCCGGCTGGCGCTGACCCGGCGCCTGGTCGACGCGTTCGGGCTGGACCGGGAGGTCGAGGTCGTCTCGGCGAAGCCCGCCGGGGAGTCGACGCTGCGGCTGGTGCACCGCGAGGACTACGTCGAGGCGGTGAAGGCCGCGTCCGCGGATCCGGACGCCGCGGACGGGGCGTACGGGCTGGGGACGATGGACGACCCCGCCTTCGCCGGGATGCACGAGGTCTCCGCGCTGATCGCCGGGCAGTCGGTGGGCGCGGCGGAGGCGGTGTGGCGTGGGGAGGCGCTGCACGCGGTGAACTTCTCGGGCGGGCTGCACCACGCCATGCCCGGCGGCGCCTCCGGGTTCTGCATCTACAACGACGCCTCGCTCGCCATCGCCCGGCTGCTCGAACTGGGCGCCGAGCGCGTCGCGTACGTGGATGTGGACGTCCATCACGGCGACGGGGTGCAGGCCGCCTTCTGGGAGGATCCGCGGGTCCTGACGGTCTCCCTGCACGAGCATCCGCGAACGCTGTTCCCGCAGACCGGGTGGCCCGAGGAGACCGGCGCGGCCTGCGCGGAGGGGAGCGCGGTGAACGTGGCGCTGCCCGCCGGGACCGGGGACGCCGGGTGGCTGCGGGCCTTCCACGCCGTCGTACCGGAGCTGATCGCCGACTTCCGGCCTCAGGTGCTGGTCACACAGCACGGCGCCGACACGCATTTCGAGGATCCGCTGGCGCATCTGGCGGTGTCGTTGGACGCGCAGCGGGCGGTGCAGATGGCGTGTCACGACCTCGCGCACGAGTACGCCGACGGGCGCTGGGTCGCGTTGGGCGGTGGCGGCTACGCGGTGGTGGACGTCGTACCGCGGTCCTGGACGCATCTGGTGGCCATCGCGGCGGGGCGGCCGGTCGAGCCGGAGACCGTGATTCCCGAGGGCTGGCGGCAGGAAGTGTTCGCGCGGACGCGGCAGTTGGCGCCGACGCGGATGACGGACGGCCGGTGGCCGGTGTCATGGAAGGACTGGGAGTCGGGGTACGACCCGGCGGACCGGCTCGACCAGGCGGTCGTGGCCGCGCGCCGGGCCGCCTTCCCGCTGCGGGGACTGCTGCCGTAGCCGGGCCTCTTGGGTCCGGCTACGGCGGTGCGGGTGCGGCGGCGGGTCAGTCGCAGATGCTGGTGTCGCCGTTGTAGTAGATGTCGATCGAGCCGCTCCAGGTCAGGCACTCGCCGGCCGCGGGCTTGTCCTTGTAGACAGGGCCGGCGTACGTGGTGAAGTAGCCGGAGTCCTTGGCCGTGGTGGTGCTGTCGGGGAAGGTGTCGAGGGTGACCTCCATGAACACCTTGGCGCCCGGGGTGTTGCGGACGGTCACGGCGCACAGTCGCTGGGCTCCGGTGTTCCACGTGATGTACGTGGTGCCGATGACCTTGGTCGGCGAGGACTTGATGGGCGTGGACGCGGTGACCCGGTAGCCCTCGCCGCAGGCGCCGTTGTAGGCGCCGGCAGCGGTGGTGGCGGCGGTCGCCGGGGTGGTGGCGGCGAGGGTGCCACCGAGGGCCAGGACGGCGAGGGCGGCGGCGGTCGTGGTGCGACGGGACAGCTTCATGGTGTTCCCCCTGTGATGACTGTGGTCTGTGCGGCGATGGTCAACTCACCGCGCTGGCTTACGTGTTGTGAGACAGGAGAGCCCCGGCGTTAGTTGTGGTCGCTTTTGTCACTGTCCTGTCACCGCGTTTCACCGTCGTGTCACGGCGGTCGGCGAGGGTCGCACGATTACGCCAACGGTGGGGCGTTTCCCGTGTTTTGGGCATGCGTGAGGAATCGATGCGCCAGCATCGCTGGGGTGTTGAGTAGTGGAGCGTTGCGTGCGCATTTGCTGGCTGCCCGGCTGGCCGGGCCCGTGGCCACGTCGCGGGAGGAGAGCCTGCGCAGCTATCGGCTCTTCGCGGCGCGCGACCCACGCGTGATGATCGGACTCGATCCCGAATGGACATGGCGGCAGCGGGATCTGATCGAGTTGATGTCGTACAAGTGCGGGGTCTCGGCCGATCCTGGGCACACTTCTGGTCATGATGTGATTGATCCGGAGCGGACCCTGGAAGCGCTCAACGCCTTCGCGGAGCGTCTCGGCAAAGCGGCGCAGGACAGGAGCCCCGTGCTCCTCGGCACCGGCCATCCGCACCGGCTGATCGGTTTCTACGCCGCTCTCGCGGACGCTCTGTCGGCGGCGGGATGTACCGTCCTCACCCCCGCGCAGGGTTGCTCTGTCGACATAACGACCCGGTTCGGCCTACGCACGTACAACCTTGACTACGTACAAGGTGTCGCGCTGGTACGCGAACCCGGTCCGTGCGCCCCCGGTGGTGCGACCGGCGCGCACACCCACTCACCCCTCCCGGTTCGCACGGTTCTGGCGGCCGCCGCGGAGGCCGGCGGGCCGCTCCCGGAACTGGTCATCGGGGACCACGGATGGGTCTGCGGGGCAGGTCAGCTGGGGTTCGAGGCGATGGGGCTGGCGGACACGGACGATCCGGCGCTCTTCGTGGGAGAGGCAGAGGGGCGGGTGTCCGTCGTCGTTCCGCTTGATGACGCTGTGCGGTCTGATTACTACCGACCGCTTACTCGCTATGTACTCAATCGAGCGTGTCTGTCACAGTAGGCGGCCGATGGCATCCCCTCTTCCCCACTCGCATCACCCGCCCCTACATTGGGGAGTGAGCACGCAACGACGAAGAGTCACCGGAAGGGGAAGCCGGTGACCGTCGAGTGCGGAAGGTTCAGGTGTGTCATGGCTGCAGCTGGCGAGAGGCCTCTGAACGAGGTTCAGTTCCTTACCGTGGCGGAAGTCGCCTCGGTGATGCGAGTGTCGAAGATGACCGTGTACCGCTTGGTGCACAGCGGCCATCTGCCGGCGATCCGGGTGGGGAGGTCCTTCCGGGTGCCGGAGCAAGCGGTTCACGAGTACCTCCGCGAGAGTTACGTGGGGGTGGAGACAGCCTGACGCTGTTCCGGCGGTGTCCCGGAGGCCCTGCGAGGCCCTCCGGGACCCCCCGGATCCCCTCGATTACGACCTCGGCGCTCGGACCGGTAGGCTGGCCCCTCATAGGTCGTGTGGGCCCATGCAGCCCAGCACCGAGTAAAGAGAAGTGAGCGAGGGTAGTCGTGGGCTCTGTTATCAAGAAGCGGCGCAAGCGGATGGCGAAGAAGAAGCACCGCAAGCTGCTGAAGCGCACGCGCGTTCAGCGTCGCAACAAGAAGTAAGCGACGCGACGCTGCGAGAGCGTATGGCTGTGGGCCCCCACCACCGGTGGGGGGCCACAGCCATTTTCCGGCCACGTCGGTACTGTTCGTACGCCTGTGATGCGATTGGCTTGGTCTGATCGTACGTCTGTGGCTGTCGTCACTTCGTGCATCGGGCGGTCATCACAGCGCAACAACAACCCGCTAGGTTGACCGGACACGGGGAACACGGCACGTACGGGCAGAGCTGCGCGACAGCTGTGCGAAGGCGCGAAGACGTCTGGAAGGAAGGCGCTGATCTTGGGGAAGGTCGTGCTCGTGACCGGAGTGGCCCGTCAGCTGGGGGGCCGGTTCGTACGACGGATCCAGCGTGACCCGCAGGTCGACCGGGTGATCGCCGTGGACGCGGTGCCATCCGAGCACCACCTGGGCGGTGCCGAGTTCGTCCAGGCCGACATCCGGCAGCCCGCCATCGCGCGCGTGCTCGCCGAGCACTCCGTGGACACGGTCGTGCACATGGACGTGACGGGCACGGCGCTGGGCAGTGGCAGCCGGACCACGGTCAAGGAGACCAACGTCATCGGCACCATGCAGCTGCTGGGTGCGTGTCAGAAGTCGCCGACGGTGAAGCGGCTCGTAGTGAAGTCCAGTACGAACGTCTACGGCTCGGCGCCCCGCGACCCCGCCGTCTTCACCGAGACCACTCCGCCCAAGTCGCTGCCCAGCGGCGGCTTCGCGAAGGACACGGTCGAGGTCGAGGGATATGTCCGCGGGTTCGCGCGCCGCAGGCCCGACGTGGCCGTGTGCGTGCTGCGCTTCGCGAACATCCTGGGGCCGAGCGCGGACTCGCCGCTCGCCTCGTACTTCTCGCTGCCGGTCCTGCCGACCGTCCTGGGCTACGACCCGCGGCTGCAGTTCGTGCACGAGGACGACGTGATCGAGGTGCTGCGCCTCGCCTCGCACGAACCGGAGCGGGGGACGCTCAACAGCGGCACGTTCAACATCGCCGGTGACGGCGTGCTGCTGCTGTCGCAGTGCGCGCGGCGGCTCGGCCGGCCCACGGTGCCGCTGCTCCTGCCCGCGCTCACCTGGGTGGGAACGGCGGTGCGTACGCTGGGGGTGACGGACTTCTCGCCGGAGCAGCTGCGGCTGTTGACGCACGGCCGGGTCGTGTCGACGAACCAGATGCGCGAGACGCTGGGCTACAAGCCGAAGTACACGACGGCGGAGACCTTCGCGGACTTCGCCCGCAGCCGGGGGCCCGGACTCCTGCCTCCGGAGGCCCTCGCGGGGGCCGTCGACCGGCTCGCCGCGCTGCCCTACCTGGGCGGCGGCCACCCCCCGACGCAGAGCGCCAACTGAGGAGCGCATCAACGATGGCGGATGCCAAGGTCCTTCCGTTCGACGACGACCGGTCCCGTGGAGGCGCCGTGCAGCGGCCGCCGCGGCGCCGGGGCGCGGGGAGCCGGCGCAAGGGCGAGCCCGCGGTGGTTCGTGAGGTCCAGCCGCTGCCCGATCGGGCGTTGCGGCAGGATGATGTTCCCGTGACGCGAGAGGAACAACCGCTGCCGAAGCCGCAGGACGGCGGCGGGCTGGAGCGGCGTATCGCCGGGGGCCTGTCGTTCCTGCGCCGGCGTCTGACCGGGGACTACGAGATCGACGACTTCGGCTACGACGCCGAGCTCACCGACCAGGTCCTGATGTCCCTGCTGCGCCCGTTCTACGAGAAGTACTTCCGGGTCGAAGTGAAGGGCATCGAGAACATCCCGTCCGAGGGCGGCGCCCTGATCGTCGCCAACCACTCGGGCACGCTCCCGCTGGACGGCCTGATGATGCAGGTCGCGGTCCATGACAACCACCCCGAGGGCCGCCACCTCCGCCTTCTCGCGGCCGACCTGGTCTTCATGCTGCCGGGGGTCAACGAACTGGCCCGCAAGCTCGGCCACACACTGGCCTGCGCCGAGGACGCCCAACGGCTGCTGGAGGGGGGCGAGCTGGTCGGAGTGATGCCGGAGGGCTTCAAGGGCGTGGGCAAGCCCTTCAGCGAGCGCTACAAGCTCCAGCGCTTCGGCCGCGGCGGCTTCGTCTCGACCGCGCTGCGCGCGGGCACTCCGATCATTCCGTGCTCGATCGTCGGCGCGGAGGAGATCTACCCGATGATCGGCAACGCGAAGACGCTGGCCCGCCTTCTCGGTTTCCCGTACTTCCCGATCACTCCGACGTTCCCGTGGCTGGGCCCGCTCGGCGCGGTGCCGCTTCCCACCAAGTGGACGATCCAGTTCGGCGAGCCGATCCCGACGGACGGCTATCCGCCGGAGGCGGCGGAGGACCCGATGCTGATGTTCAACCTGACGGACCAGGTCAGGGAACAGATCCAGCACACGCTCTACAAGCTCTTGGTGCAGCGGCGGTCGGTGTTCTTCTGAGTCGGTTCTGAGTTCGGGTTGTTGATCGGTACGGCGATGGGGGCTCCCTTCCTGAGAAGGGAGCCCCAG